>NZ_KV820669.1:0-138005 GCF_001815465.1 Porphyromonas sp. HMSC077F02
ACTGCCGTATCACACGAAATGTCGGATGAACCAAGATTCTTGAGCTGTGCGATAAGGAGCTGGGAGTAAGGAGCAGTTCTGGTGCTGGATACTCTTATTCGGAGGTAATTAATGCCTGTTTCTCAGCATTTTATCTGGAGGCACGTGTATTGAAGACATCAACCTCTTGGTTCCCGAATTATCTCAATGCCCCCAACAAAAGGCTCCAAGTGCAGATACTGTACTTCGGACACTTAAGAAACTTTCGGTTGATGACGAACTGGTGAAAGCGAAGGGATCTGGGATTGACTACACATTCAACCGCAATTCAAAGCTGAACGAATTCTTGATAAAAGGGACTATTGAAGCAGGGCTATTGGAGAGTGGCAAAGCCTGCGACTTCGACTACGATAACCAAATTATCCAGACAAAGAAACGAGACTTTGCATCGACCTATAAGGACGTAAAGGGGTATGCCCCTGGCATTGCCTTTGCCAATGGTCACCCTATAAGCATTGAGGGTCGTGGCGGAAATGCCCCAGTGGTTTTTGATGAAGCCCAGACTCTTCGATTGGCCTATGAAGCACTTCTAAAGGAGGGAGTTACGGTGAAGCGTTCAAGAATGGACGCTGGCTCGTACAGCAGGGAGGTCATCTCAGTGGTGGAGGAGTATTCCGATCTCTTTTATATCCGTGCCATAAATACCCCTTACCATAGGTCGCTTGTTGAGGAAAGCAAGACAGGGTGGACACGACTAAAGCTCAAAAGTAGCAATGGAGACATAAGAAATATTGAAGCTAGGAGTGTGGAAGCAGACGAGTTTATCAAGGGGAAGACTTACAGGATTGTGCTTTATCGCTACAAGGATGGATGGTCTGAGGGTACTATGTTTTCTGATGACGAAGAGATGAAGTATCGATACTTTAGCATCATCACTAATGATGAGGATACTAGCGAAGAGAAGATCATAAAGTACTACAACAAGAGGGGCAGCATTGAGCGAGTATTTGACCAGATGAATAACGACTTTAATTGGGCACACCTGCCAAGCTCCGATCTGAATCAAAACACTGTGTTTATGTTCCTTACAGCATTACTAAGGAACTTCTTTACGAAGTTTATTTCAGAGGTATCAAGGCGATGCGGGCATCTTATTAGCTCAAAAGCACGACTCAAAAAGTTTATCTACCGCTTTGTCACTTGCCCAGCTCGGTGGGTAAAGAGCAAGACAGGTGACATCTTACAACTCTTTGGGGCAACAGCTTTACAGCGACGGTATGTAGAACAGATGTGTGATGGGTAGGAGAAAGCTGATAGACAGATAAAAAACGAAAATCACCGCTTTAAGACAATGGCATCTTAAGGCGGCAATAGGAGTGTCAATAAACGTAGGATTTACACAAAAGAACACAATGAATACATCATAAAGAGATAAATAGAGAATAAGCAGACTTCCATATAGAACCTTTGGTCTGCTAAAAAGTCGGGACACAAGAAAAAAACAATCAATAAGTACCCGACCAAAGCAATAAAAACTCAGCCTGCGGAATTGGGAGAAGGTTTACTTTCACTGACTTTGGCTGATTATAGTTACCTTTGCGTGTTGAAATGTAAATTTAAGAGTGAAAGTAGCGAGATCTAGTAAGTTGGCGATGGAGCAAGAATTGAAATGGGAGGGTCGAGAGCGTGAGGAAGGTGAGATGGATCTGCTAGCCAAGACGCTGTATGGGTTGGAGGATGTATTGGCGGAGGAGCTTCGTGAGCTTGGGGCTAATGAGGTGGTGCCAGGGCGTCGGATGGTGGCCTTTAGGGGTGACCGACGGCTGCTGTACCGGGCCAATATCCACCTTCGGACGGCGCTAAAGGTATTGGTGCCGGTGGCACAGTTTGAAGCTCATAGCCCCGATGAGGTGTATGAGTATCTGTATGAGCATATTGAGTGGGATCGTTATCTGACGCCACGGAGCACCTTCGCGATTGATACGGTGGTCTACTCGGAGCAGTTTACCCATAGTAAGTTTGTGGCGTATCGTGCCAAGGATGCGATTGCCGACTACTTTACCGATCGTGGTGGTCGTAGGCCGAATGTGTCGGTGGTGGATCCAGACCTGCTTTTTCATATCCATATTGCCGATAGTGTGGTGACGCTAGCTCTTGATTCGAGTGGGGAGAGCCTACACAAGCGTGGCTACAGGGTGGGTCAGAATGAGGCTCCTCTAAGTGAAGTGTTGGCGGCAGGTATTTTGCTGAAGATCGGTTGGCACGGTCAGTGCAACTTCCTGGACCCGATGTGTGGCAGTGGTACCTTTATTACCGAAGCGGCCTTGATTGCGCTAGGCATTCCGCCCGGTATTTTCCGCCAGAGTTATGCCTTTGAGCGATGGATGGACTTTGATGCCGACCTGCTGAGTGAGGTGTTGGAGGATTGGGAGGAGCAGCCTTTTGATCACAAGCTCTATGGTTCGGATATCCATCCGAAGGCGATTGCGATCACTCGTGCCAATGTGAAGAATACTGGTATTAGTAGGTATGTGGAGCTGGAGGTGAAGCCCTTTGAGGAGTATTCGGAGGAGAATAGACCTGGAGGTGAGGGGATCCTGGTGATGAACCCGCCTTATGGCGAGCGCCTGAAGCCGATGGATCTGGAGAAGCTATATAGCTCTATCGGGAGTACGCTGAAGCATGTATTCTCGGGTTGGAAGGCTTGGATCATCAGTGGCAGTTTGGAGGAGGGCTTTAATGCAATCGGATTGAAGCACTTTCAGCGAGAAAAGCTCTATAATGGTATGATAGAGTGTGAGCTGAGAGGGTATGAGCTCTTTGAAGGAAAGCGTGATGAGCACCTGGAGGAGCTTCGTCAGCAGGGGCTACTCCCCTCACGTGAGGAGCGGGAAAAGTACTACCAACAGCGTGAAGCGATGAAGCAGGAGCAGCGAGCTTTTAGAATGAAAAATCGTAGGCAACGTGCTGGCAGTGGAGATAGAAACGAGCGTGAGGGTGGTGGCTATGGTGAACGTGAGCGACGGACTGGTGGCGCACGTGATTTTGGTGACCGCAAGGTGGCTTCTAAGTCGAGACCTCGTAACCAATCACGCACCAGAAGCGAAGAAAGTGCATCTCCAGCTGGAGAAGTGCGTATGCGGAAACGAGAGAAGACCGCTAGAACCTTTGTCCCTCGACCAAATAGTGAGAGGAAGCCTGAAGGAGAGGGGTCAAGCAGTATCAACTAATCATTATTTATGACTTTTAAAGAACTAGGGCTCGCCAAGCCCCTACTGAAAGCGATCGAGAAGATGGGCTTTCAGACTCCTACGCCGATACAAGAGGCGGTGATCCCTTTGCTTCTAGGGGAGCGGAAGGATATTATGGCATTGGCTCAGACGGGGAGTGGCAAGACAGCTGCTTTTGGATTGCCTATTATTCAGAATATCACCAGTGACCTCAAACGTCCACAGGCCTTGATCATCGCCCCTACTCGTGAGCTCTGTATGCAGATCACGAGGGATATGGCTAGCTATGCTATCCATATGGACGACTTTAGTATCGTGGCGGTTTATGGTGGGGCATCTATTGAGGAGCAGATACAGCATATACGGAGGGGCACACAGGTAGTGGTAGCGACACCTGGACGGCTTTTGGACTTGATCCGTAGAGGGGCTATCGCACTCAATGAAATCAAAGATGTGGTGCTGGATGAGGCCGATGAGATACTCAATATGGGCTTTATCGATGATATTGAGGAGATTCTTTCGCATATCCCTGAGGAGCGTCATCTGCTCCTTTTTTCTGCCACAATGCCTCAGGAGATCCGATCTATTGTGCGAAAGTTTATGCAAGAGCCCACTGAGGTTTCGGTAGGAAATAAACAGCGGATCAATCGTAACATTCAGCACATTTACTATGTAGTGAGTGCTAACGACCGCTATTTGGCGCTGAAGCGTATTGCCGACTATTACCCCAATATCTATGGCATTATTTTCTGTAAAACGAGGCGTAGTACTCAAGAGGTGGCAACGCAATTGATCGCTGATGGGTATAGTGCCGATGCTCTCCATGGAGAGCTAAGCCAAGCACAGAGAGATAATGTGATGGGACGCTTCCGGAATGGAACGATCCAGCTCCTTGTGGCAACCGATGTGGCAGCACGAGGGCTTGATGTGGATAATCTATCGCACGTGATCCACTTCGGTCTGCCTGCCGATGTGGAGAGCTACACGCACAGAAGCGGTCGAACCGCGAGAGCGGGAAAGAAGGGAATTTCGATCGCTATTTGCCATGCCAGGGAGCGAGGGCAGATTAGGCGAATCGAAAAGGAGAGTGGCATCACTATCGAGCGTGCAATGCTCCCAACGGCCGAGATGATCTGTGAGAAACAACTATTGCAGCTGGTGCATCGTATGGAGCATACGGTGCCTGACTTGGATGCGATTGCCCCTTATATGGATAGTGTGGTGAATCGGCTCTCCTGGCTAGATAGCGACGAATTGATACAACGGCTTATTTATCTAGAGATTCAGCGAATGCTAGATTACTACAAGAATGCAGCCGCGGTGGAGGAGATCCCTGAGGCGGAGAAGAAAAACTCCAAAAAACGAAAGGCTTCCCGCGAAGAGGAGGAGAGAACCTCGGAGGGGATGGATTTACTTCAAATCAATGTGGGAAAGCGAAATAAACTCTATCCCAATAAGCTGATTGAGATGATTGAGTATTGCACGGGTAGAAAGGTGCCGGTGGGGAAGATTACTATTTTTGACAGAAATGCCACTTTTGAGGTGGCTCGTGGTGAGTCGGAAGAGGTGCAGGAGGCTTTGAATGCTTTTCAATACCATAAACAGCCTCTTCGGGTCACTCGGCATAAGCGTAAAAGACGGTAATATTTTCTCAAAAGGGTAGGTGGGTAAGATAGAATTTGGTAAGTTTGTGGGAATTAGTGTGCTAGGGAGTTTTTTAGCTCTTGGCAACCATAAATGAAGCAAATATTATATTGATGAGAGAGCACAGAGAAGATAAGATAAATGTGGCTATCCTAGACTTTGGTAGTAGTGCCATAAAGCTAGCGGTGGCAGAGAAGATGGCCCCGGGTGATGAGCTCTTTAGGACGGTCTATCTGGATAGTGAGCCATCGGAGGGTGCCGTGCAGAGGGGCGTAGTATTTAACTTATCCGAAACGTCGGAAAAGGTGCGCAAACTTTTATCACGTGCCGAGGCTGATCTAGGTATAGAGATAGACCACCTATATGCGAGTATTTCGGGGCAGGGGCTACATAGCCTACTGATAAAGCAGGTGGAGGAGTATGATGCCCCTCATGAGATCACTCAGGCCGATATTGAGCGTCTATGGGGAAAGATTGAAGAGCCCGATGGTAAGTTTTTCTTGAATGCCGACTTTGCTCGCTTCTCTGTGAATGGTAGCTCGGTGCTTCGCCCAGTGGGGGTGAAGGCAATGAAGCTACAGGTGAGTATCCAGACGGTGGTCACTGATCGTATGGTGACGGATAATGTGGAGGAGGTCTTGGCTCACAAACTAGATCTAGAGGTAGAGCCTTATTTAGTTGGAGTCGTGGAGCTCAGTAAGCGTGTCCTGACGCCCGAGCAAAAGAGAATAGGTTCGGCATTGGTGGACTTCGGTGCGGAGACTACCACAGTGGCTTACTTTAATCACGGCGTGCTAGAGTCATTGAGGGTGATCCCAATGGGTGGTAATCAAATCACTTATGACCTTACGGATCTAGATATTAGCCCAGAAGAGGCGGAGAGGGTAAAGATAGCTCACGCTTCATTGTCTCTAGATACGAGTGACAAGGAGGAGCTGATCGTGAAAGCTCCCGATATGCGGACGGATAAACGTATTTCTCGCTACAATGTGAACCAATATATCGAGGCACGTACCCACGAGATAGTGGATAATATCAAGGCAATTATTGCTCGTGCTAAGGGCTCTGAAGGTGACTATAAGGTGCCTGGGGGAATGGTGATTACTGGCGGGGCGTCGAAGCTAGCTGGTTTGCCTGAGTATCTCAAGGATAAGTTTGGTGGGGAGCTGAGTGTGAAGCAGGTGAGCCCTGCATTCTTCTCGGATGGTGGTAACCAGGAGCTGACCGCTAACCCTGAATTCCACAGCTTGTATGCGATGCTTTATGCGGCAAATGTGGATGTGGCTAGGACTGAGGAGGAGCCTAGTGTGGTGGAACAGCACGAAGAACAGCATGAGGAGTCAGCAATTCATATTGTGGAGGGTGAAGCTGATATAATGTCTCAGCCGGGGGTATTGCCTTTTGACGAAGAGGATCTGAAGCCTCAAGCAGACCCAGCACCAAGAGTGAAGCCACGAAGAGAGCGTACACCTAAGCCTAAAAAGGAGAAGAACAGTAAAAGCTCATTTATGGGAAGGCTGAAGGACCTTTTTGCGATGTCTGATGACGACTCTAACTTTTCGGATGACGAGGATTAATGATGGAGGTTATGGAGAGGAATATATTGCCTATTAAGAAGGAGATAAACGATCAGCCAACAATCATTAAGGTGATTGGTGTAGGTGGAGGCGGTGGCAATGCGGTCAATTATATGTATAATCAGAATGTGAGCCACGTCTCATTCCTTCTGTGTAATACCGACCGACAGCATCTCAATGTATGTGATGTGCCACAGACTATTTGCCTAGGTACTAAAACGACAAAAGGTCTGGGTGCCGGAAATAACCCACGGCTAGCTCAGGAAGCTGCCGAGGAGAGTGAGGCGGAGGTGCGTGAAGCACTGAATGATGGCACAGAAATGGTCTTTATCACTGCTGGTATGGGCGGTGGTACTGGTACAGGTGCTGCCCCTGTAATTGCTCGCATCGCTAAGGATATGGGGATTCTGACAGTGGGAATCGTGACCATCCCTTTCCTATTTGAGGGAAGGACGAAGATCCTACAGGCGATTGATGGGGTGGAGGAGCTGAAAAAGAATGTAGATGCTATTTTGGTCGTTAATAATGAGCTACTGAATAAGATTTATCCCGACCTGAAGATTTCTGAAGCTTTTAGAAAGGCCGATGAAACGCTGACCACCAGTACACGCTCTATCTCGGAGCTGATCACTATCCCTAGTGGAGTGAATCTGGACTTTAACGATGTGAAGCGAACGCTTCAATCGGGTGGAGTCTCCATCATCACTCGTGGCTTTGCAAGTGGCGAGGAGGGCTTAGAAAAGGCGATGGAGCGGGCGTTGTCTTCGCCATTGTTGAATACCTCCAACTTCAATCTAGCTACCCGTCTGCTGGTACAAGTTATATATAAGCCTGAGCATGAGCCAACCACTCGTATGAGTGAGAAGTTGAAGGATATGACGGCCAAGATCAAGGGCTCTTTTGACTTCATTTGGGGGATGTCGCCTCGTGAAGACGATGGCATGGAGGATGATCTTGGATTTGTGCTTCTCGCTTCAGGATTTGATGATAGCGTGATGTTTGCTGATGAATACAGCGACGAGCGTCCGAAGGCAACAAAGGAGGAGGAGGATACCAAGATCAGCGACTACTATGGTAGTGAATTGGCTCAAGGAAATAGCTATAAGGAGTATGAAACGGTGGTGTTTACGGAGGAATTGATGACGAATAATGGATTTATCTCTTTAGTCAATCAAAGACCTACGCTCACTAGATCCAAGGAACAACTAGATACCATCAAGCAATTTATTGAGGAGCGACCCATGCAGTCATGGAATAGTCAGCCAACGATTTCTGTAAATCACTCAAGCTTTTCAAGCCGTGATTCTATGGAGTCAAATGGCAATTCAATTGGAAGAACAATAACTTTTGGAGACGATTAAATAATATTAGATATGGCACTTTTAGAGCAAGTAAATGAGGGAATAAAGCAGGCGATGCTGAGCCGTGATAAGGTGAGATTGGAAGCACTTCGCGGTATTAAGAAGGAGTTTCTAGAGGCAATGACTGCCAAAGGAGCTGCTGGAGAACTAGATGATGACCACGCACTGAAAATCATTGCTAAGCTGGTGAAGCAACGCGAGGAGAGTGCAAGTCTCTATCGCGATGCTGACCGACTAGACCTTGCTGAAGCAGAAGAAGCCGAGGCAGAGGTGTATCGGAGTTTTCTCCCTGCACAATTGTCGGAGGAGAAGATCACTGAAAAGGTGAAAGAGATTATCTCTAAGCTAGGTGTCACCGATATCAAGGGGATGGGAAAGGTGATGGGAGTAGCCACAAAAGAGCTCGGAGCTTCGGCAGATGGCAAGTTGATCTCCCAGATTGTTAGGAAACTGCTCTCCTAACCATTAGTTAACTGAGAATTAAGCTGTTTTTATATAGAATTTTTTATCATGAATGTAATCACTAAGACCATCACAATGGGTGATGGAAGCACCATTACAATTGAGACTGGTAAGCTAGCTAAGCAGGCCGATGGTGCTGTGACTGTTCGCATGGGCAACACCGTATTGTTGGCAACAGTTACTGCTGCACAGGATGCCAATCCTGGTGTAGATTTTATGCCTTTACAGGTAGAGTACAAAGAGAAGTTTTCGGCCGTGGGTCGTTTCCCAGGTGGCTTTACCCGTAGAGAGGGTAGGGCTTCGGACTATGAAATTTTGATTTGTCGACTAGTTGATAGGGCACTGCGACCACTTTTCCCTGATGATTATCATGCAGAGGTTTTCGTTAATATCACCCTATATAGTGGTGATGAAAACGAGCTCCCAGATCAATTGGCTGGGCTAGCAGCTTCTGCAGCACTTGCTGTAAGTACGGTGCCTTTCCACGGTCCTATCTCTGAGGTAAGAGTGATTAGATTGGATGGTGAGTATCTAGTAAATCCAACTAAGGAGCAACTAGAGCGTGCCGATTTGGACCTGATGGTAGCCGCCTCTATGGATAATATCATGATGGTAGAGGGCGAGATGAAGGAGGTACAGGAGTCGGATATGCTTGAGGCTATTAAGGTAGCTCACGAAGCTATCAAGAAGCAATGTCAGGTACAGTTGGAGCTAATGGAGGAGTGCGGCACTGTGGAAAAGCGTACCTATTGCCACGAGGTGAATGATGAGGATCTTCGCCAAAAGGTACACGATGTATGCTATGATAAAGCATATGCAGTAGCTACCTCAGGCACTTCAAAGCACGAGCGTACAGATGCCTTTGCTAATATTGTGGAGGAGTTTAAGGCTCAATATACTGAGGAGGAGCTAGAGGAGAAGGGCCCGATGATTGATCGCTACTACCACGATGTGGAGAAGGAGGCGATGCGTCGGATGATTTTGGACGAAGGAAAGCGCCTTGACGGTCGTGATACCAAGACCATTCGCCCAATCTGGTGCGAGGTAAGCCCATTGCCAGCACCTCACGGTTCCTCTATCTTTACACGTGGTGAGACTCAAGCACTAGCAACGGTGACCCTTGGTACCAAGAGCGATGAGAAGCTAGTAGATGATGTGCTTAATCATGGTAAGGATCGTTTCCTATTGCACTACAACTTCCCTCCCTTCTCTACTGGTGAGGCTAAGCCACAGCGCGGAGTAGGACGTCGTGAGATTGGTCATGGCAACTTGGCTCAGCGAGCACTTAAGTCTATGATCCCTGAGGATTATCCTTATGTAGTGCGTATCGTGAGTGATATATTGGAGAGTAATGGATCTTCTTCAATGGCTACCGTTTGTGCTGGTACTCTAGCATTGATGGATGCTGGTGTGCAGATCAAAAAGCCAGTGAGCGGTATCGCCATGGGACTGATTTCTGAGAATAAAGGGCAGAATTACGCGATCCTTTCAGATATCTTGGGCGATGAGGACCACCTCGGTGATATGGACTTCAAAGTGACTGGTACTCGGGATGGAATCACTGCTACCCAGATGGATATCAAGGTAGATGGACTTAGCTACGAAATCCTAGAGAGAGCTCTTGCACAAGCTAAGGAGGGACGCCTCCATATCCTTGGCAAGATTGAGGAGACTCTTCCTGCACCTCGTGCCGACTTTAAGCCACAGACTCCACGAATCGTTACTATGCGCATTCCTAAGGAGTTTATTGGTGCAGTGATTGGCCCTGGTGGTAAGATTATTCAGAGTATCCAAGAGGAGAGTGGTGCCTCTGTAAATATTGAGGAGGTAGAGAACGAAGGTATTATCGAGGTGGCTGCTGCTGGTAAGGAGCCAATCGATAAGGCACTCGAGATGATCAATGCCATTGTGGTAATTCCTGAGGTAGGTAAGGTGTACGAGGGAACCGTTAAGAGTGTGATGCCTTACGGTGCATTCGTAGAGTTCTTGCCTGGCAAAGAGGGACTTCTCCATATCTCTGAGTGGGATTGGCGTAGGTTTGAGACCATTGAGGAGACTGGTGTAGCGGAAGGCCAGAAGATCAATGTGGTTCTTCTTGAAGTGGATCCTAAGACTGGCAAGTTCCGTCTATCTCGTAAGGCTGCTATTGAAAAGCCTGAGGGATATGTAGAGCGTCCTGAGCGTCCACGCAATGATCGCCCTCGCAATAATGGCGACCGACCAAACCGTGGTAATCGCAACCACAATCGCCACAACAACAATGATTGATCACCATTGACTTAGTACCACCTATATACTGTATATAGGCTGTAACTTTTCAAATTGAACGTAGCGGGGTAAGTGTTCTTACTCCGCTACGTTCTTTTATGGAATATTGCTGAATTAGTTTCTCCCTACTAGAGCACTGCTTCAATGGGGAGTGTCAGTTGGTGGGGTGAGAGCATTGCATTGACAAGGTGTATGGTATCATAATGTCTTAAATCTTCAAGCGTTATATCGCACTCATGTATTATCCCTTTATCCAAAAGGCAGCACCTTTTAGTCCCTTTAAGTAGGTAGCTTTTGGGCGTGAATAATTGCCCATCTTTCTCGAGTACTACATTCGTGAATGAGGTGTCGGTAACCAAGCCGTCCAAGATGAACAGAGGCTCTGTGCCACGAGGAAGCTCCTTTTTGATGCTTTCAAATTGAGAGCGATCAGCCCATTTGTACGAGTAAAAGTTCTCTTTTATTGTGGTGGGCTTCAGTAATCCTATTTCTGGCACTTGGTAGGGCACAAAGCGTATGGAAAGTATGCTACTGGGCGAATAAGTGACGCTTACCCTCCACTTTCCTTTCTGAGCAAGAGTATAAGAGGGATCCGATTTTATCGCTTTTGTAAAGAGCGATATATCTATCTCTTGACCAGTTGACCATCTCACTCTATCTTGATGGTATTTGAGGTGGAAAAGTTGTTTATTCTCTAAGCAAAAGGTCTCTAAGAGAGGTTCCATATTCAGTGAAGTGGTAGGTAGATTTTGTCTATCACCTCTTGGTACTCGTGATCTAGTATACTATTAATGGTGATTCCGCCACCTGAGTGGTAATACTTTTGACCCTCTTTATCTTCCCTGATAAAGCGAATAAGAACGGAGGAGTCTAGCTCTTTGCCATCGAAGTAGCCAAAGACGCCACAGTAATAGCCCCTTGTGTGGCTTCCTTCGGCCTCTGAGATGAGCGTGCGAGTACTTTCACGAGGAGCCCCAAGGATTGAACCTGCTGGAAGAAGGTGGTCAAAAATATCTCCTATATGTAATGTCCAATCCGTGGGGAGTTGCCCTTTGATCTCCGAGCTAACTTGGAAGATTGTGTGCTCCGGAGCTTTGATTTCAGTGAAATATCTAAATCGAGAGACTTCAATATCAGTCGCTACGGTAGAAAGGTCCTTTCTTAAGAGGTCTACTACGGCACAGTGCTCTGAGGTCTCTTTGTAGTCATTGAGTATGACTTCTGGAGCCCCTGGGACATCGCTAGTGATAGTCCCTTTCATCGGATCTGTGGAAATGATGCCTTCGTTAGTTACTCGTACAAATCTCTCTGGAGAGAAGCAGACAAAGCGAGCCTCGGGCAGATAGATCTGGTATTTAGCACTGGTGGTGTATAGGATTTCCTTTAGGGTAAGGGGAGTGGATATGGGAGTGCATACGGTGAGGTTGGCAAGAACCGAGCGCCCCTCCTTCATTCCTTGCTGAATGACTTTGAAGCGTTGGCCATACTGATCTAGGCTTTCAGGCTGTTTGGTGATGTGTTCGTTAGCATTTTTGATGGGTTGCGCCTTGAAGTTTGAGACACTCCCGACTTTAAAAAGCACATCGCTCTGCTCCTGTGGATTGGTCACTATGGCTCCTTCACTCTTTTCATAGTCTAGAACGAATAAAAATGGTACTCCAGCTTTACCTGCTTCATTCATCTGAGTGAGTACCTCCTTGTATGTTTTTAGCATCACTATTATATGATAAAAAGAGGATGACTACTGCTCAGTGAGCTTTAGCCATCCCTTTATTTATTAAACAACACCTCCTTGGTGAAAATGATTTATTATTATTATTCTTCTAACTTCGTCGTCTAGCATCCACCTATGAGTGGTAGTATTCAGACTAATCCTCCATCTGGCGAAGTTGCTGCACGTAGCGAGCCTTTTCCATCTTGCGGCGCTTTACTGCCGATGGCTTTTGGAACTCCCGACGAGTGCGAAGCTGACGCATTGTACCAGTGCGGTCAAACTTTCTCTTGAATCTCTTCAGTGCTCTCTCGATGTTCTCGCCTTGTTTTACTTCTACAATAATCATAAACTCCTGTAAATGTTGTTAGTAATTCATTAATTGTTGTACTCATTTGAGTGCGATGGCAAATTTACAAAGAATATCCAATACTACCAAGATAATCACCTCCTCCCACTACAATTTTTGCTTGGAACCATCGTCTACTTTACGAAATATGGCATCTCATTCTTCGTACAACATTCTCTAATAAGGGCTTGCCAAATTAGTGATTGGCAAGCCCTTAAACTAATGATCGTGGGGTAAAGGGTTACTCGATGCGGCGAGCACCGTCGGAGATAACCACGTTGTATACCTTAGGTTCGTGGCCAAACTTTTTGGCAAAGCGCTCCTTGGCAGTCTCTACAAAGAGGTCTTGAAGCTCTTCCTTTACTAAGTTGATGGTGCAGCCACCGAAGCCACCACCCATCACTCTCGAGCCAGTTACTCCGCACTCCATGGCTATCTCATTGAGGTAGTCGAGCTCTTCGCAGCTCACCTCATAGAGTTGGCTCATACCTTTGTGCGTTTCGTACATCTTCTTGCCCACTGTCTCGTAGTCGTCCTTCTCAAGGGCTTCCGAAACGTCCAGTACGCGTTGGATCTCCTCCACCACATACTCTGCACGCATATAATCTTCGTCCGATACCTTTCCCTTGTAGCTCTCAAGTAGCTCCATAGATACATCTCTTAGGAAGGTTACCTTGGGGTGATCCTTCTGGATTACCTCTACCACACGCTCGCAAGAGTGGCGGCGGTCGTTGTAGGCACTATCAGCAAGATTGTGCTTCACTACAGTATCGAGTAGCACCAACTTATACCCATCTGGGTGGAAAGGGAAGTACTTATACTCCATGCTGCGGCAGTCAAGACGCATCAGTGCCCCCTCCTTGCCGTGGATAGAGGCAAATTGATCCATGATGCCACACTTTACCCCTACGTAGTGGTGCTCGGTACGCTGACCCACTTTGGCAAGCTCCATCTTTTCGATCTTCTTCTCACCAAATAGTTCGTTGATCGCAGTAGCATAGCAGCTTTCCAATGCTGCTGATGAAGACATTCCTGCCCCTAGAGGCACATCGCCAGAGAAGGCGGTGTTGAAGCCTTTTACCTCTACCCCTAGTTTCTCCATTTCTTTGCAAACGCCGTAAATGTACTTTGCCCAACTGGCGGTGGGGGCCTCGGTATCAGTGAGATCAAACTCTACATAGTCCTTGAGGTCAATGGCGTAGGCCCTTACCTTTTGGGTCCCATTGGGCTTGATCTCTGCCAAAATACCTTTCTCTACCGCTCCTGGAAATACAAAGCCTCCATTGTAATCGGTATGCTCACCGATCAGATTGATTCGCCCTGGAGCAAAGTAAATGTATCCTGTAGAGCCATCAAAGTGCTTGATAAAACGGCTCCTTACAAATTCTATATCTCTCATATATTCATTACATTTCAGTGGTGACACCTGTATCTGTTTTCTTTACCTTGTGTCCGGAGATAGCGTAGTAAAGGATAAATAGCTCACCCAGTACTACAAAGAGCCAAGTGGGGTTCCAGCTTCCGATAGCAGACTTGAGGATTCCCTGAATTACTGGGAATAGAGCTCCACCGAAGCATCCCATCATCAGCACACCTGACGCCTTGGAGGTGTATCTGCCTAGACCATCAATAGCAAGTGCAAAGATAGCAGGCCACATGATGGAGTGGAAGATACCCACTCCGCAGAGGAACCAAGGTATCTTGGTGATCATTGCTAGCACAATCAGAAGGATGGCACCCGACGCTGCAACCAATAGTTGGAGCTGTGCACTCACCTTGTTGAGGAAGCTACTTGCAAATCGGCCAACCAATAGGCCACCCCAGTAGAGTGAAGCCATCAAGGCAGCATCCTTAAGGGCAAAGCCGAGGTCGCCCTGAGCAAATAGTACCACGTTGGCACCAACGCACACCTCTACTCCTACGTAGCAGAATAGAGCAATCAGACCTAGTTTGAGGTGACTAAAGCTCCAAACACTCTCTCGCAGATGCTCACTCTTGCCACCTCCACCTGCTACCTCTGGTAGGTGAATCTTGGTGAGTGAGAAGGCCAATGCTGCTACGAGCACTAGGAGAACTAGGAAGGGGATGTATAGGCTATTGAGGCTAATATCTAGCCCGTCCTTGCCACTAAAGATCACATAAGCTACAAAGATTGGCCCTAGTGTGGTCATCAATGAATTACCTGTACCTGCAATGCTCTGGCGCTGAACACCTGTAGTGCCTTTTACATCGCATGCAACGATGTAAGGATTGATCACCGCCTGTAGATAGGTGAGTGCCGTACCAGCCACAAAGGAGCCTAGTAGGAATACCCAGTAGGCCACTGGAATCACCATTCCCTTGGTGTAGAGTAGTCCATTGTACTCTCCGTTCACCTCTTGAACTTGGAAGTTGCCAGTCAGAGCTGCTTGAGTCTGGGCTGCCTGAAGTGCGTCACCAGGAGCTATGCCCTCTTGCTTTGTGAGGTCTTCAATGCCTCTTGCCTCATCAATAAATCCTTGGAATTTATTGATATCTACATTGTCAAATACCCATGCAGAGCTCATGTAGATTAGAAATGAGATGCAGAGGATGCTCAGCCCTAGTAGAAGGGCGGGCTTGTAGCCTTTCTTGCCAATATAATTGGCACTTGCTGGTCCCATCACTAGGTAAGCAAGGAAAAAGGCGAAGTTGAGAGAAGTCGCTAGTGTGTCGGCATTGGCACCGCCTAGCAGTAGGTAAGCAGCCTTCATAGGGGCTTGGAACTGCTGATTGAGATTGGTAATCAATCCCACCAATGCCATCAAAACTACCATGATGATAAAAGGCACCAGGTAGTTTTGCTGTGTCTGTTTAGTTGTTGTTGTCATTGGAATTAGTCTATTATTAAGGTATAAATATATTACTCAATAGTGTTGAAGCTAAAGATAGTTTGGCTTCTAAAGGTCTCGCCTGGCCGGAGTAGAGTAGAGGGGTACTCTGGCTTATTGGGACTATCAGGATAGTGTTGTGTCTCAAAGCAGACTGCTGAGCGTGCTGGGTATCTGCTGTCGCCCTTGCCACGCATATTTCCGCTCATCCAGTTGCCTGTATAGAGCTGCATTCCTGGTTGGTCGGTCTTAATCTTCATCTCTATGCCACTCTTGGGGCTAGAGCAGACAGCACAAAGTCCCATTTCACCTAGCGGTTTATCTAGGATAAAGGTGTGGTCGTAACCCCTTGCCCAATTGAGCTGATCCATATCGGTATCTATCCGCTCACCAATAAGGTGGGGCTCTATAAAATCAAAAGGAGTGCCGGCTACCGCTTCAGGCTTTCCGTAGGGAATAGCTGTCTCATCGGTTGGTAGGTACTCCTTTGCATTGATCAAGAGTGTGTGGTCGTGTACCGAAGGATCGCCCTCTCCAGAGAGGTTGAAGTAGGCGTGGTTGGTGAGGTTGAGCACTGTTGACTTGTCGGTGGTTGCTTCGTAAGCGATAGCAAAGTTGTTGGTGACAGGGCAGAGACCATAGGTCACCTGCACCTTGAGTTCGCCTGGATACCCCTCCTCTCCATCTTTCGATATGTAGGAGAGCACCAGCTCCGAAGCAGATGCCCGCTCTACCGTCCAAACCACGCTATTAAATCCCTTCTTGCCACCATGGAGGGCATTAGGTCCATTATTGATGAGCAATGAGTACTCCTTACCATTGATGGCAAACTTTCCCTTTGCAATCCTATTGGCATATCGCCCGCAGATAGCGCCAAAGTAGGCCTCTTCACTATCAATATAATCTTGCAAAGAGTCGTGCCCCAGCACAATGTCTACTTTCTTTCCCTCACGGTCTGGTACCCTTATGGCTACTATCTTAGCACCAAGGTTGAGGATATCTATCTCTATCCCATTGGCATTGCTGAGGGTGTAAAGTGCTACCTCCTTGCCATCTACCCTCCCCTTAAATCTCTCTTTATCCATATCCTTTAATTGAAAAGCCTCGTCCATCGCTCTCTAATTTAGATGAACTGCCGGCCATGAATAAGATTATTAATTAAGCTTCGCATCAAAGATAACTTTTTTTCCTTAGATATCGCTCCTCTTGGTAGCACAATTTGCCTCTTTGCTTCTTTCCTTCTCGTCGCTTGGCTCTTTCTTCCCCTTCTGACAAGTCTCTGCTAGTGGGCAACCAGCACAGGCTGTTGGCACCTCCTTCTTTGGTGGCTTCAACATTTTCCAAAGGTAGCGACAGACTAAGAATGCCACTACGGCAATGATAATATATGTAATGACAGTTTGCACCATATCACTTAAATTGATTATTCTCCAAATCTTCTTACTGCAAAGCCTACATGGACTTGAATAGGTGGGTATACTCTTGGTACCACTGGTAGAATGAGCGGATACCTTGTTGGATAGAGGTACGGGGAACGAAACCGAAATCGTGCTGCAGGTGGGTTATATCGGCATAAGTGCAAACTACATCGCCTGGTTGCATCTCTTCCATCTTCATGATCGCTCGGTGCCCTGTCACCTCCTCAATTACTCTAATGAAATCCATTAGCTGTACAGGGCTAGAGTGCCCGATATTATAGACCCGATGTGGCACTTCCTCTGAAGATGGTTTTGCCAAGACCAAGAGTACTGCATCAATAATATCATCAATGTAGGTGAAATCGCGTTGCATATTACCGTGATTGAATACACGAATTGGTCTGCCCTCAAGAATCGACTTCATAAATAAGAATGGGGCCATATCTGGGCGCCCCCACGGGCCATACACTGTAAAGAAACGAAGCCCTGTAGCTGGAATACCGTAGAGTTTGCTATAAGAGAAAGCCATCAATTCATTGGCTTTTTTAGTTGCTGCATAGAGGCTAACTGGGCTATCCGTCTTATCCTCTTCGGAGTAGGGGATTTGCTCATTCATCCCATATATACTGCTAGAACTGGCATACGCCAAGTGCCGTACCGGATAACGCCGACAATTCTCAAGGATATTTAGAAAGCCATAGACATTACTATCCACATAGGAGAAAGGATTTTCTATCGAATAGCGTACCCCCGCTTGCCCTGCAAGATTACATACAGCATCAAAGCGGTGTGTAGCAAAGAGCCGATCCATTGCTACGCGGTCGGTCAGATCGATCTTTACAAACCGATATCGAGGTGAGTGGGCACTCATCACAGCTTGCCCCTCAGCGATATTAGAGGTGTCAATGCCAGCATCGGTTAGGCGAGCATATTTTAGGGATTGTGCATAGTAATCATTGATATTATCGATACCCACCACCTCATGACCTTCAGCCACGAGAGCTTTCACCAATGCAGCCCCAATAAATCCAGCTGCTCCTGTCACTAATACCTTCATTCCTTTATTAGTCCTTCTTTTCGTGCGTTATGATCCAAAGATTACGTGCGTAGGCCACTGCACCAAACATCTGCCCAACAATCAGCACCGCATCTGCTCGGATGATGCCGTAGGTCAGGATAAGGATAGAGCCGGTCAGGCTAATGATCCAAAAACCAGCTGGCAGTTGCGACTCCTTTCGTCGTTGTGAATAGATCCATTGATAGACAAAGCGGAGCGTGAAGAGAACCTGCCCCATCGAGCCAAATATCAGCAACCAGAGTGCCACTTCTTCATTGTGCAGAAATCGTGCAACAAACTCTGATGCATTCTGTGCTACAAACGCCACTGCCACAATAGGGGTCGCCAATAGTAGATAACCTACCACCTTCGGGAGCCGTTGCCATACCCCTTTGAGCTTGAGATTGGCGAGGTAAATGTAGTAAGAGATAAACTGACCGAGGATAATTGCAAAGTCATTTCGGAGCCATCCGTAGATGCAGAGGAGATAGGCCCCCAAAAGGCTCAGAACCCAAAAGATAGTGGGTGAGAGTACCTTCTTCGCTTTCTCCGATAGAACCCACTGCACCAAAGTGCGCGCCGAGAAAAAAGCTTGCGCAAGGAAGCCGATCGAAAGTATGGCAATATGACTACTCATTCCCTACAAACGCCTCACAAGCAGGTTACTCAAAATTACCCTCAGAAACCTCGTAATTAATATAGCGCTTCTTCATCCAACGGTAAGCAAAGCAATCCATAAAAGGTCCCCACAGACGGTTCCAAAGATGGTACTTCGACTCCCCATGCAGTCGTGGAAAATGACGAACAGGCAGCTGCTTTATTTTCCCCTCCTGAAGAAGGATAAGGGCAGGGAGAAATCGATGCATCCCAGTAAAAAATGGAATCCGCTTAGCGTAGTCAGTCTGCATAATCTTGAGTGGGCACCCCGTATCCTGCATCCCATCGTGCGTCATCATGTTGCGAAAACCATTGGCGAAACGAGACTGAAACCTCTTGAATGCCGTATCCTTACGATTAGCCCGAATACCAGTTACCAGCTGATACTCCTCACGATAGGGGAGAAGCAGGTTGAAGTCCTCGGGTGTCGTCTGCAGATCTGCATCCATATAGCCCACATACGTTGATTGAGCTGCATCAATTCCCGCCTTTAGTGCAGCACTCAGCCCACTGTTTTTTGCTAGTGCTAAATAATAAAAGCCACTCTGCCGAGCACAAACTTCCTGAATCCGACCCAAGCTACCATCTTTAGATCCATCATCCACAAATAGCACACAGCTCTTGCAGAGTGCCTCAGGTAAAAAAGCCGAGAGCTTTTCTTCAAGCGGGTAGATATTACTCTCCTCATTAAAAACTGGCACAATGATGGTCAGTTCGTATTCCGATGTTTTATTCACACTCATTCTATTTCTTAATCTAATTTACTATTTTGCTGTAGTTTGTCCGATCTAATGATCGCATACGGTCCCACGACCTCTGCTTCCACATTCCCCAGCTCTTCTAAATAATTAGCAGGCATCATCACCACAGCATTAGAAAGTGCATAAATGGTCTCCACCTCCTCTTTTTCTACTATTATAATCGGTTGCTCAAGGTACGCATCCATATTTTCGGGCCGGTGCATTCCATAAGCCACATAATGCTCAGCACCCACTTCCTTAGCCATTTCATTCGCCTCTTGGCACAAGTCTCCGTATCCTATCCACGGATTGATTGAAGGCAGTGCCCAGCCCGCCAAAAAGATAGTGCAAGTAAGAGAATATACTAGGGCGCATAAGCCAGACTCTAAGCTTCCATTTGCTCTAAAAGCATTCAGTAGTGCGACCACCCCACCTTGCGTCATGATGGCAGCGGCAAAGTAAATGAGTGTATGATCGAGGAAGGCAGTATCGGCATTATAAAGAGCAAAGTAGCATACCAGAGGAAGCACCAAAATAAAAATAACAGCCGTGATGATAAATAATAGTCGTACCCATAACTGCCCACTAAACCTTGAAAGGTTAAGCGCCCCAAGGTAGATTACAAAGGGAAAAGCAGGCAATAGGTAGACCTGTAGCTTGGAGCTCACACAAGAAAGCAAAATAAAAGTAGTGAGAAACACCACAAAAAAGAAACGCTCTAGGTCACTCCTGAAGCCACCTTTGAAAGCAGCCACCAACATCAGAGGAATCACTAGAAGTGACCAAGGTGCAATGGAATACCAGATAGAGAGACCATAGTAATAGAAAGGCTCTTTGTGGTGAAAGGCGTCCACAGCACGGTCTATCGTCTGGTGGAATACCAGGTTGTTGAGATACTCCCTGCCTCCCTCGGCATAGACACAGCCAAACCATGCCACAAATAGGAGCACCAGCACCCCCCACGTACGCCAACCCCAGTAGCGACCCATCTCTCTGATACGCCCCGTAATGAGGAGATAGACTATCGTCGAAAGTAGTGGAATGAGTAGCCCAAAGGGCCCTTTACTGAATACCGCTAGAAAAATATAGAGGGGAAAGAGCCACCCTCCCCACTGTTGTCGCCCTTCCACTTCCGAAGAGTTCGCCATCGTATAGAATGTGCGGAGCGATAACACGATGAACATACACATCAGCATATCCATACGTAGCGTCACCACCATACCGGTAAAGAGCCCGCCCGTCAGTAACAGCATACGAGCTATTTTGCTCGTGTCTTCGTCCGTATGGGGCGCCACCCATCGCTCCATTACCCGAGTTGTGATTAGTGCCGGAATCATCGATGCCAGAGTCAGAAACCACATCTGATGCGTTCCGAAGAGCCATTTTCCTAGCATGATCCACCAGAAGTAAAGAGGCGGTTTATCGGCATAGGGAAGGCCGTGATTGTAAAACGTGAAGAAAGTGCCATTCCGCAACGCCTCATCAGCGATACTGAGGTACCTCAGTTCGTTAGAGGGTGTAAAATCACGCAACAGTAATATCGGTAATAATGCAATGCAGAAAGCTATGTAATACGCTTTGCTGCTCAGCGGTTTCTCTGCTATTGTAGCCACTAACTATGTAATCTTTATGAATGTATGCGCATGTTTATTATCTTCAACTCACATTGTAATGCAAATATACTTAGAAAGGCGGAGATACCCACACCCTCACTTATATCAGGCCCTACGCTCACGTTTTTTTGGGGAGCCTCTCTCTATTGGCTGAAAAAATAGGTATATTTACAGATTGAAAATAAGGAGGGTAATATAATAGGGATAGAAGAATCAATTTTTGAAAGTGGCTTATGAGCGATCAGTTGGCACCATTAGCTGAGAGAATGCGTCCTACACAGCTATCGGAGTATGTAGGGCAGGAGCATCTTGTGGCGAAAGGTGCTCCCCTGTACGAGATGCTGGAGAGTGGCCTGTTGAGGAGTTTTATCCTTTGGGGCCCTCCAGGAGTAGGGAAAACTACCTTGGCGCATATCATCAGTGAGCAGATGGGGCTTCCCTTCTTCACGCTTAGTGCTGTCTCGGCAGGTGTGAAGGAGGTTCGTGAAGTGATTCAGAAAGCTGACGAACGGCGAAGTGGCCTCTTTGGTGGTGGTAAGACGCCGATCCTATTTATTGATGAGATACATCGGTTTAGCAAGTCGCAGCAAGATTCTCTGCTTCACGCTGTGGAGCGAGGAAGCATCACCCTCATTGGTGCCACGACGGAGAATCCCTCCTTTGAAGTGATTAGGCCACTACTCTCCCGCTGTCGGGTCTTTGTGCTGAAGTCGCTTGACGCCCATGCGTTGCAACAACTTTTGGAGCGGGTGACGAAGGAGGATGTGGTGCTGAAGGAGTACCAGTTTGATATTCAGGAGACAGATGCCCTTTTTGCCGCCTCCGGTGGGGACGCACGGAAGCTTCTGAATATCTTGGAGCTCCTCACCACTATGCCCGATGCGTACCAAAATAAGCGGGTATTGATCAATAACCAGTTGGTCGCCCATTATCTACAGCAAAATCCAGCCGTCTATGATAAGGGTGGGGAGATGCACTACGATATTATCTCGGCATTCATTAAGAGTGTGAGGGGAGGGGATCCAGATGCAGCGCTCTACTGGTTGGCTAGGATGATAGAGGGTGGGGAGGAGCCCCGCTTTATTGCCCGACGGCTGGTGATTTTGGCGGCTGAGGATATAGGGCTCGCCAATCCCAATGCCCTTCTGATTGCCCAGAGTGCTTTTGATGCAGTGGATAAAATTGGGTGGCCCGAGGGGCGTATTCCTCTAGCCGAAGCGACGATTTACCTTGCCTGTAGCCCCAAGAGCAATAGTGCTTATCTAGCCATTGACCAAGCACTGGCTTACGTGCGGAATCATCCTGCCCACCCGGTGCCTATGCACCTACGCAATGCCCCTACCGAGCTGATGGAGGAGCTGGGGTATGGCAAAGATTATATCTACCCACACGATTACCCTGGTCATTTCGTGCCCCAACAATACCTTCCAGATGCTCTGCTAGGAAGTAGTTTTTGGCAACCTGCCGATAACCCACACGAAGCGAGACTTGCGGAGGTGAGAAATAAGAATAAAAAACATTAGAATAAATATCATGCAGATACATAAAGGCTTTGAACTAAAGGAGCTCAACACCTTTGCAATGGCTTGCAAAGCGAGTTTCTACATTGAGCTCGAATCGAAAGAGGATATCCAGAAACTATCTCGAGACGAGTATTTCCGTACCTTGCCCATGATGATCAAGGGTGGGGGAAGCAACCTACTTTTTATTGGCGACTTTAGGGGGGCGGTGCTGCACTACTCAGGGGACAAAGTGGAGCTTTTGGAGGAGAATAAAGAGACCCTACTACTAAGAGTGGAAGCGGGCAAAAACTGGCACCAGTTGGTCCTTGAAACCACGGAAAAAGGACTATGGGGCTTGGAGAATCTAGCCCTGATCCCTGGTGAGGTAGGGGCCTCGGCAGTCCAAAATATCGGAGCTTATGGGGCAGAAGCATCTCAGGTGATAGAGGCAGTTCATAGCATCAATCTAGAGACAGGCGAAGAGCGTACTTGGACGGCCGAGGAGTGTCGATATGGTTATCGCTATTCTATTTTCAAGGAGAAAGCACAGCAGTTCGAGGTAATTTATGCAGTAGACTATCGGCTTTCAAAGTTACCAAAGCCCGACCTTCATTATGCAGGCCTTCAGGCGCTGCGTGAGCTACCTTCCATCACTCCGAAAAGGATTGTGGAGGAGGTGATTCGTATCCGAGAAAGCAAGTTGCCCGATCCCGAGGTACTCCCCAATGGAGGTAGTTTCTTCATGAATCCGATAGTAGATAAACCCCACTTTATCCACCTCATGCTTCAGAATCCCGAGATGCCGCACTATGCTTTGCCAGAGGAGAAGTTCAAAATTCCTGCCGCCTGGTTGATCGAGCAGGTGGGGCTCAAGGGGGTAAGGGAAGGCAAAGTAGGTACCTACCCGCAGCAACCCCTCGTGATTGTCAATTATGGCGATGCCTATAGCTACGAAGTGGTAGACTTTGCCGAGCGGATCATAGAGGCTGTGCGTAAGCAATTTGATATTGAGCTACACCCCGAGGTGCGCATGGTACGGAGTGGGGCACAGGAAAGCATTGGAAATATAGGGAGATAAAATGATGGGAAAACTCACCTTCTTAGGAACCGGAACCAGCACAGGGATACCAGAAATTGGCTGCGACTGCCACACCTGTACCTCACAAGACCCACGCGACCAGAGATATAGAGCTTCGGCACTAATTCAATACGGAGGCGAGGATATCCTGATCGATTGCGGTCCAGATGTCCGTAGCCAGTTACTAAGCGTGCAGTGCCACAATCTTGATCGCATCCTCCTCACACACGAGCATTACGACCATACCGGTGGCGTCGACGATATGCGACCACTCTTTAGGGACAAGCCCGAAGTGCCTGTCTATGCAGAGAACAATGTTATTCAGGCGGTCATGCGCCGCCTTCCCTACGCTTTTGTAGATCACCGCTACCCTGGTGTACCCCATATCGTGATGCACGAGGTCACGGTAGGTACCCCTTTGGTACTTAAGGATGGGAGCCGTGTAGAGCCGATCCGAGTGATGCATGGCAAGCTCCCTATTGTAGGGTACCTATTCGATAATATGGCCTATATCACCGATTGTAAAACGCTACCAGAGGAGACGATGATGCAACTCAAAGGGATTCCTACCCTCGTGATCAATGCCCTACGGCTCTATGAACACCCTGCACACATCACCCTCCAAGAAGCACTCCATTTCATTGAGGAGATAAAGCCCCAAAGAGCCTATCTCACCCACTTCGCCCATACTTTTGGTACGCACCAAGAGATCGAAAAAATGTGCCCAGAGGGCGTCTTCCCAGCTTATGATCGATTGGAGTTGACATTCTAAAGAAAAATGAACCCGCTCAATAGCCAAATACGAGCTATCGCCACGGAGATGGGCGTCGATGCGGTCGGTTTTGTACCTATTACCATGGTTTCGGATAGTGAAATAGCAGTGTACAAAGATTGGCTATCGCACGGTAACCATGCTGGTATGACCTACCTAGAGCGATATATGGAGCAACGACAGCACCCCCAGCTACTCCTGCCAGAAGCTTCCTCGGTCATCATCTTGGCGGTGAGTTATTACCCCCCTCAGAGACAAGAACCAAGTGCTCCAAAAGTGGCTAAGTATGCTCTTGGTCGCGACTACCACAAGGTGATGAAACGATTGCTTTTGGGACTTGCCGAGCGGATCCATACCGAGGTGGCGCCCCATACCTATCGGGCAATGGTCGATACCGCCCCCTTCTTGGAACGATACTGGGCGGAGCAGTCGGGGATAGGTTTTATCGGCCAGCATCGCAATCTCATTGTACCAGAGGTGGGGAGCTTCCTATTCCTTGGAGAATTATTGACCTCCCTCAGGTTAGAGAATGACCAAAGCCCTCACCCCTCGCCCCTATCGTGCCACGATTGCCGAAGGTGTCTGAAAGCATGCCCCACAGGGGCACTCACGGAGGAGGGGCTGAATGCCCACCGATGCATTAATTACCTCACCATAGAGCACCGAGGCGCCATCCCCCAAGAGCTGTCACAGCGGTTCGGACGCCGTTTTTACGGTTGCGACACTTGCCAAGATGTTTGCCCTTACAACCACCACCCTCGCCCCTCCTCGCTATTCACTCCCTTCCCTCAGCTCCTACACCTCGAGCGGAAGGACCTCGAGAAGCTCGATGAAATGCACTACGCTCGCCTCTTTTATGGCACAGCAATGACAAGGGCAAAGCTCCCTGAGATGCAACGAAATGCTGAAATATACTTATCAAATAACCCAGAATGAAGAAAAGACTATTACTACTGCCCCGAACTCTTAGCCTCCCCCTAAGCCATTAAAGAAGGCACCGTCATGACTACTGAGCATCTGTGATTTAATAGTATTAGTGAAAAAATAAAGGCTACACTCAATTTGGGTGTAGCCTTTAATCTATCTGTAGAACAAAGCTGTACTACTTAGTGGTCGTGCGCTTGGCCCTCTTCCATGGTGGCGTGGATGGTTCCCATTGGATGCTCTACTGGAGCATAGATGCTGTATAGTTTCATCGGCTTATCACCAATGTTTTTGATGTTATGCCATACGCCTTTAGGGATGATTACGATGTCATCGCCACCCACTTTCGTTACCGATTTCATTGTCTCTTGTGTCTCACCGATAAAGACCTCACCCTTACCCTCTTCAATACGGATAAATTGCTCAATATCTGTGTGGATCTCCTCACCAATATCTCCGCCTACTGGTATGCTCATCAGCGTGAGCTGCATCTGCTCTCCTGTCCATAGGGTGGTGCGGAAATTTGTATTCTCCTCGGTATATTCTTCAATATCTAGGGATAGAAACTCAGGGCCATAGTCAGTGAAGTTGATATCACTTCTTTTTGCAACTTTTTCTCTCTTTCCTAAGGCACTGCGTAGTTCATTAACCTCTTCTCTAAGTTCCTGTATCTCCTCCTGAGCCTCAGCCTTTGCTTCATCTCTCTTTTCTTCGGTACAGCTGCCGAAAGCAATCACTGTTGCAAAAAACAACAGACTAAAGAATCTCTTTTTCATTTTAATTTCTGGTTTATAATTAGTTATCAATTACCATTCCCTACAAACCTACGCAAAAAAGAACAAACAGGCAATGTTAACTATTTAAATATGAAGCAAATGCCTAAAAGGCTCTGGGCTCAATTATAGTGAAATATGCCTGTAGTGATTTGCCTTTGAGATAATCAGAGATAGGCCACGCTTAGCTCCGATCTTAATTTTGAAGAAGTGAATATTCACGAAGATTATGGTGTGAGAGAGGAAGGTGGTACTACCTATATTAATTGTGCTTTGATGGGAGAGAGCTTTGAACGATAGGCCAAGTCCCCAATTCAATTTGAAGTAGGTAAATAGAGACTATTATGAAAAAACTAACGGATAAGTTGCAGTGCTGTGTCTTCATTTTTAACCTTCTGATTTTCTGGTATATATACAAGTGTTAGGATTAGTTGCATCTCGGTGATTGCTTAGTTGCAACTAAGCGATTGCTTTGTTGCATCTCGGCATTTGCTTAGTTGCAACTAAACTTTTGCTTTGATGCAACTCAATTTTATGGGCCTTCGTGCAAGAGTTTTTATTCACTCTATTGAGACTGTTGCACGAAGGCGATCTGCTTCGTTACTTTCGGAATTCGGCCTAGGTCACGTACGTGAGTACGCTCCCTTCACCTCATCCTCAGCGCCTTGCATCTCATCCTTCGTGCAAAGTCTCAGCACATTTGAAGCAAATGTGCGAGAATGGCACTTCGTGCAAACATTCTCCCATTACACCTTTGAAAGACACCCCCCTAGGACAATTTCATTCACATAATAAAAAGGTCTCAAACATTAGCGTTTGAGACCTTTTATTGGCTTTCTACTTTGGTCCGATAACGCAACTCCTATTAAGGGGCTAGGCGTACGAGGGACCAGGTGCCATCCTGTTGGAGTTCGTAGAGGAATCGATCGTGAAGTCGGCTCTCTCTCCCTTGCCAGAACTCAATTCTAGTGGGCGTGACTTCAAACCCTCCCCATGTATCTGGTCTGGGTACTCTTCGTAGAGTACCAGTGTACTTGAGGCTTTCCTTCGCAAACTCTGCTACAATGTATGCTCGATTTGGAATTGGGTGACTCTGAGGGGAGATACGAGCTCCTACACGACTCATATAGGGTCGCTTACTGAAGTAGGCATCACTAACCTCTGGAGCCACATGTTGGCAGGTCCCTTCTACATGAATCTGTCGCTCTAGTTGATGCCACAGGAAGGTGACCGATACATGTGGGTTGGCGTTGATTTGTTGGCCTTTACGGCTCTCGTAGTTGCTGTAGAAAATAACCTTCCCATTCTTTAGCTCCTTAAGCAAAACTGTACGAGTTGATGGGTGCCCATCGGGGGTAGAGGTGGCTACAATGATAGCGGTAGGTTCAATTACTTTTTGGTGGATCGCCTCTTCCAGCCACTCCTCCATTTTCTTAATGGGATCGTCGGGCATATCCTTTTTGGACAGGCTACCTACTTTATAATCCCTTCTAATGTCTTCTACATGTAAGTCCATAGTAATATATTTCTTTAATTTAGTTTCTCCAAAAGCTACGGTGTAGTAGCGTGATGACGGTGAATATCTCCAAGCGCCCGACTAGCATTAAGAAGGCGAGTAGGAAGGTATTGAAGTCGCCTAAGCTAGCATAATTGGAGAAAGGTCCGAAGGCACTGAGCCCTGGGCCTGAACTGGATATGCAGGCGATGGAGGCGGATACGGCATCGGTAAAGGAGTAGCCCTCTAGTGAAATAGAAAAGGTGGCGATAATGGATAGGGTGAGGTAGGCGTAGAAGAAGTTGTACACCTGTGTGATCACTTTATCCTTGACCACTGTGCCGTTATACCTTAATGGTACAATGGCTTGGGGGTGGGTGCGTCGGGTAAATTCATTGAGGAGATTGCGGGTGAGGATGCTGAACCTGATGGTCTTGAGCCCTCCACTAGTGGAGCCTGAACACCCTGCCACAAACATGAGGAATAGAGCAATGATCCAAAATGGTGCCCCCCAAAAGTTGTAGTCTTGAATCACATATCCCGTGGTGGAGAACAAGCTGACTACTTGAAATGTAGCGTGCTCCAATGCTTGAGGAAAAGAGGTGTAGTATTCACCGAAGTAGAGCCAAAGGGCTGAGGCAATAGAGATGACTACGATGATGGAAATGAACCAGCGGAACTCTGAATCTCGGAACAGCTTCTTGGGCTCTTTGCGAACGGTAGCGAAGTAGATCAGGGTGAAGCTGGTGGCACCAAAGAGCATAAAGATAGTAAGGACGATAATGATATAGTCGGAATTAACCTCGGCAATAGATTGATTGTAAATCGAGAATCCTCCGGTGCTGATGCAAGTGGCAGCGTGACAAACTGCTTCGTACAATGTAAAGGGACCAGCCCACAATAGGAGTACACAAAGGATGGATAGAATGATGTAGATAAACATGATCCACTTCGCCATGACGCCGATGCGGGGCACAAAACGGTCGTGGGTAATGCCGGTGGTCTCGTGGTCGTAAACTACGGAGGCACTTTCTCCTGCGAAGGGGACTAGGGCTACAATAAATACGATAATCCCGATGCCCCCGATCCACTGTGTGATACTTCTCCAAAGCAAGATGCTACGTGGGAGTGCTTCGATATCGGTGAGGATGCTGGCTCCAGTGGTCGAGAAGCCCGACATGGACTCAAAGAAGGCTTCTGAAACGTTGGGGATAAAGCCGCCTAATAGGTAGGGCATCATACCCAATAGAGATGTCAATACCCAGCTAAGGGTTACGGTGACCATACCCTCTCTTCGCCCTGTATCATAGCTATTCTGTCCTTTTCCATAGAGTGCTAGAGGCAATCCGACCACGAAATTAAGGCCAATGGTGGTGAGGAGTGCTTTGAATCCATCATCATGATAGTGCAAGGAGACGCCCAGGCATATCAGTAAGAAGATGGTTTGGAATAGGCTGAGTAGCCCTAGCACGAGGGCGACAAACTTGTAGTTGAAGCCTCGCTTGGTTTCGTATTCGTTGTGATCTATGAATGGCATATCGTATGAACTATCCAAAAAGCTTATTCAGATCCTTTGGAGAGGCGTTTTGGGAGAAAACCATCACCATATCGCCAGCTAGAATCTGAGTTTTACCTTCTACGAGTATTACTTGATCATCCCTCACCAAGCCGCCTATGGTAATTTCTTGTGGTAAATTAAGTTCCATCACCGGCTTGGTGGTGACTAATGACTTTTCACGTACGTTTATTTCGAGCACCTCACCTTGCCCTATGGATAGGGTTTTGGCATTGGAGATATCAATATTGAGTAGGTATCTGAATATGACGGAAGCGGCAATCAGCTTTTTATTGATGAGGTTGCCTATCTTCATCTCATTGGCTATGTCGAGGTAGTCGAGATTCTCTATTTGGCAAACAGAGATGGGTACCCCAAGCCTTTTGGCATTGAGGGTGGCGAGCATATTGCTCTCCGATGAACTGGTGAGGGACAAGAAGGCATCGGTTTTCTTGATCCCTTCATTGACCAATAGGTCGGGGTCCCTGCCATCTCCATGAATGACGAGGGTATGATCGGCGACCACTTCGGAGATTTTCATACACTTATCATAGTCTCGCTCTATAATCTTGATGTTCAGATCATCAGGGAGTAGCTGAGCCGTTTTGAGGGCGATTCTACTACCGCCCATGATGATGACTCTATGCACTTCTAGCTTATCCTGCCCGCAGAAGTTCCTCACCTGATCGAGGTACTTGGGCATAGAAGTGATGTAAAGGACATCATTGACCTCAATGCCATCCTGACCACGTGGTATGATGGTATGGCCATTCCGTACAATGGCCAAAATATGCATCACCTTATCCTCAAAGTCTGAGAGATTGATCAGCTTTTTCCCAACGAGAGGGGAGGAGGGAGTCACTCGAGCTGCAACGAGGTCTAGTTTCTTATCAAAGATGGTCCAATATTGCTTGGCCCACGGTAGACTAAGACTACTAACAATCTCTTGGGCGGCTAGCTGTTCGGGATAGATCATATCATCCACCCCAAGGTTGGTAAAGTGCTCTTTATAATTAGGGAGCAGGTATTCGCTATTATTAATTCTGGCTAAGGTCTTTTTGGCGCCCATAGTTTTAGCCATGTGGCAAGCAACTAAGTTGTCGCACTCCTCTGGGGTTACAGCTATGAATAGGTCGGTCCTTTCGGCACCTGCTGACTTTAGATCCTTGAAGGAAATCGGAGACCCTACGAATGGCATAATCTCCAACCTGTTATTGTAGACAAAGTCTAGATTGGTAGGCTCTGAATCGAGGAGCACAATATCATGATCCTCGTGTGATAGCATCTCAGCTAGGTGAGTGCCTACTTCTCCGGCTCCAACAATTAATATTTTCATAAGTTATTACTTAAACATCTGGATAGCTGTATCAATAAGTGATGAAGCATCCAAGCCTACATATTGATACTGAAGAGCCACAGCTCCTTGCTTAATAAACTGATCTGGTATGCCTATTCTTTTAATACGGATAGGAGTTCCCTTATCTGCATAATATTCTAGTAGGGCACTACCTACGCCACCTGCCAATGAGCCATCTTCGACCGTGATAATGGTGTCGTATTTCTCGGCTAAGTAGTCAAGCATCTCTGTATCTAGAGGTTTTACAAAACGGAGATTGACATGTCCTGGGTGATATCCGAGAGAATTTAGCTCTTTTACAGCGTGTTTGGCTTCATTGCCTACTGGTCCATAGGATACAAATGCTACCTTTTCTCCAGTTGTGAGCTCTATGGACTTGCCAAGAGTTAGTTCCGAAAATGGCACTTTCCAATCTTTGCAAGCACCCTTTCCTCTTGGAAAACGTATCACAAATGGTCCTTCCTTATGATGCTTGTAGGCTGTGAACATCATCTGGCGGAGCTCTTTTTCATCTATAGGCGACATGATGGTGAGGCCAGGAATGGTGCGGAGATAGGCAATATCATAAGCTCCCTGGTGTGTCATCCCATCCTCGCCGACGAGCCCAGCTCTATCTATGCACAGAATGATTGGGGCTGACTGCATCGCTACATCGTGGATTACCTCGTCATATCCACGCTGTAGAAAGCTAGAGTAAATATTGCAGAATGGTATCTCCCCTTTGAGTGCAAGGCCAGCAGCAAATGTTACGGCGTGGCCTTCTGCAATACCCACATCAAAGACACGATTGGGGTACTCGTGTTGCATAAAATTAAAGGAACTACCCGAAATCATGGCAGGGGTGATACCTACTACTCGCTCATCCATCTCTGCGAGCTCATGGAGGGTTTGCCCAAAAATCTCTTGGTATTTAAGTGGGGTGTCGGGAAGCTCAGGTGCCACATTCCTCTTACCTGTATTTGGGTCAAAGGGACCTGGAGCATGCCATACCACAGCACTCTCTTCAGCAGGTTTGTAGCCCTTGCCTTTGATGGTCTTGAGGTGAAGTAACTTTGGACCCTTGAAGTCTTTAATGCTTCTGAGGGTATTAACTAGTTCAACCACGTCGTGCCCATCAGTAGGTCCAAAGTACCGTATACTGAAGCTTTCAAAGAGATTCTTATCATTATTGATGAGTGCCTTCAGGCTATTATTGAAGCGGAGTAAATTTCTCTTCTTAGAGTCATCGATAAGCCGAAGCTTCTTCAATCCTTGATACCCCTTATGTCTGAGGCTATTGTATACTTTACTCGTATTGATTCGAACCAAATACTTACTGAGTCCACCAGTGATGGGGTCAATACCTATATGGTTGTCGTTGAGTATAATGAGTAAGTTATTGGGGTGGTTGGAGGCATTATTAAGTCCCTCAAATGCTAGGCCACCGGTCATGGCACCATCTCCAATAACAGCGACTACATTCTTCTCTTGATTTTGCAGTGATGCTCCTATAGCAATTCCTAAGGCGGCTGAAATGGAGTTGGAAGCGTGACCGGATATAAATGAGTCGTACCGACTTTCATTAGGGTGGGTAAAGCCACTTATACCTCCCCATTGGCGAAGCGTAGAGAAATCCTTTTTTCGACCCGTTAGTATCTTGTGTACGTATGACTGGTGCCCTACATCCCATACTATCTCATCATGGGGAATATCAAACACATAATGAAGCGCCACAGTCAGTTCAACTACACCGAAATTGGCTCCTAGATGGCCAGGAACCTTGCTCAACGTCTCTAAGAGAAAGCACCGAATATCCTCACAGAGTTTGGGTAAGTCTGTGAGGGGCAGTTTTTTTAGATCGTCGGGTGAGTCTATTGTATCTAATAATGGGTAATTACTTTGCTGCATCTTTTATGTGTGTCAATAATAGATTGCGTTCTTATCATATATGCAAAGTTAGTCAATTCCACTCAATCTAGCACACTCGATAATTCGGGAATCGGTATTGAGAGTGTATTGATTATTTGTTATCTTTGAATTATGGATAAAGAAATGATACTAAAGGACGAAATATTGGAGGACTACTATGAGTACCTCCTATTAGAGAGAAACTTGGCAAGCAATAGCATCCAAAGCTATGAAAATGATGTCAAGCACCTCCTTGAATTTAGTGATATGATAGGCAAGAGGTATTTGGACCTATCCTATGATAATTTGGAGCAATTCCTTTCCTATCTCGTAGATCTAGGGCTTGGCAAAAAGAGTCTTAGACGCATAGTTAGTGGTATCAAGAGTTTTTATCGCTTCTTGGAGTTAGAGGAGATTGTTACGGATAATCCTACAGAGTCGCTTGAAGGTCCGATGGTTGCCCGTGAGCTTCCGGAGGTTTTAACTGTAGAGGAGATTGATAGCTTGTTATCTGCTATTGACCTTAGCACACCGCATGGCGTTAGAAATGCTGCCATTTTGGAGCTATTATATAGTTGTGGGCTTCGCGTCTCTGAAGTGTGTGATATAACTTTTTCATGTCTCTTCTTGGAGGAGCGGTACATTAGAGTGGTAGGAAAAGGAACTAAGGAGCGATTAGTGCCTATGTCGGAGAGTGCTGTGGAGCGAATTAATGAATATCTACCAATACGGCAAGCCATTATTCCAAAACCGCCCTATCAGCATCACCTTTTTCTGAATAGAGTAAGGACAGGAATCAGTAGACAGATGATATTTATGATTATCAAAGACCTGGCTAAACAAGTTGGCTTGAAAAAGAAAATATCCCCACATACTTTGCGACATTCATTTGCAACCCATCTTTTAGAGGGTGGTGCCAACTTGCAAGCCATAAGGGATATGCTTGGTCATGCAGATATATCCACTACAGAGATTTATACCCATTTGGATAGGTCTACTCTTAGAAATGAGATATTACAGTATCATCCACGCAATCATTGATGTCCTGTTATATATTTCAGACTAATGATATCTATCAAAAACAACCCTGATAATTAAATAATCTAAAAATATACCGAACTAATCAATATATCAAATATTTGCTCTATATTTGAAAGCGAAAGATTAGATGCCGTGGTATTGCTCATGCAGTAGTAGGTCTAGAGGGATTATTTGGTATCTATTTCTTAAGAGTTAGAAATTAATAGAAGTTATTATACACTTACATTTTAATAGTTGAAATTATGAATAAGACTGAATTTATTGCAGCTGTTGCTGAAAAAGCAGAGCTTACTAAAGTTGATGCCAAAAAGGCTGTAGATGCAGGTATCGAGGTAATTACCAAAGAGATGAAGAAGGGTGAAAAAGTAGCTATCCTTGGTTTTGGTACATTCTCTGTTACTGAGCGTGCAGCTCGTGAGGGTGTGAATCCTCGCACGGGTAAGAAGATGAAGATTGCTGCTCGTAAGGTAGTGCGCTTCAAGCCAGGTGCTGCTCTTGACCTCAACAAAAAGAAGTAATGTGGTTTTAGAATCAACCACATTCAGTTACTTCTGATATAAGTGACTGATGGTTTATGCGAACTCTCACAGCATATTGATCTAGCTTTGAGGGTTCGCATTGTTTTGGCAAACCTTTTCTGTAGTCATTTGTTATACCATTAGAGACAGATATAATAAGCTATGACTTTTTCTGTGCTGGTTAGGGAAGCTAACCGAAACAGAAATCGTTGATGCTATCACTTAATAATAACATAAATGAGAAAATTATGAAGTTTGAACTTGTAAAACTACCTTATGCGCCTAATGCTTTAGAGCCAGTGATTAGTGAGAAGACTATAGGTCTTCACCATGGTAAGCACCTACAGACCTATGTAAACAATCTAAATAAGCAGATTGAAGGTACTGAGTTTGCTAATATGGAGCTCGTAGATATCGTGAAGAAGTCTGAGGGCGGTATATTCAATAATGCTGGTCAAACCCTTAATCACAATCTTTACTTCCTACAGTTTGCCCCTAAGGGAAGTGGTAAGCCATCGGCAGAGCTTCTTAAGGCAATAGAGGAGAAGTGGGGTTCACTAGAGGAGTTTAAGAAGGCATTTGAAGCTGATGCAGCTTCTCTCTTTGGAGCCGGTTGGGCTTGGCTTTCTGCTGACAAGAGCGGTAAGCTCTCTATTGGGAAGTACACCAATGCAGGTAACCCTGTAGTGGATGGCCTAACTCCACTCTTGTGTGCTGATGTATGGGAGCATGCCTACTATGTAGATTACGAGAATCGTAGGCCAGAGCATCTATCTAAGATTTGGGAGATCATCAATTGGGATGAGATCAACAAGCGCTACGCTGATAGATAAATAGCTGATCACTAAGTGAATAATGGGCATATCTAGCGAAAAGCCAGATATGCCCATCTTATTTGTTTCGAACTGGCGTCTCTGCAAAGATGCCCCTCAAAAGACAGTGTTCTACAATAGATGTTTTTTGGAAACTCTAGTGATTTGAAAGCTCTCAGAAAGTTGAGCAACCATCTTATCGTCAATATTTCCTATCATCGACAGTGTGATAGGAGACTTTATAACCTTGTCTATATGAAAGTCAAGAACCTCCTGTAGGGTTATTGATTTCAGGTTATCCTCAATAATCAAAGCAATATCCTTATTGTAGCCTTGACGTATATGAGAAGCAATTGTTCGGCTCTTCATCCTCATTGCTGGGTAAGTGCTTCGGACATCGCTCCGCAGGGTATTTATAGCTATTTCAAGTCTATTAGGGTCATCAGGACTTCTATGTATCAGTTTATTGAGAAGCTCAATGACCTCTAGCAACTTATCAGTTTGCGTGCTTAGGTATACTAGTAAATCCGTTTGCCCGTCATGAATAGAGTGGGGGGCAAAACTTGTAAAACTACTTACACTGTATGCTAAAGAACGATACTCACGGATTTCTTGAAATAGGAGTGAGCTCATTCCACTGCCTAGATAGGTCGAATAAACTCTGAGAATACTCTTTTCATAGTCCGATAGTACTCCCATAGGTAGATACCCTTTTATGACTACTTGAGTAGCACTAGGCTCATTGTGGAGTAGAATGCGATTGCCAGATGGGAGGACAGAGGGCACATAAAAGTAGCCCTCTCCACATTCTGATATGGCATCTAGATTGAAGCTACTCTTGATGCAAGAGGCGACCTTCTCTATCTCTAGCTTTCCAGTGTAGTGAATATCCAGTTCTGATTGTAGTAGATGGTGAAACTCTTCCACCATATCTTGGGCTTTCAGCTGCTTTATTTTAGACAGTGAAAGGTCTGCCTTGTAAGGTGCCTTTTCTCCATATCTTGCCAAGTCCAATAGTCGCTTTGAGAGCTCCGTGATATCAGCCTTTATCGCTCTATCTGAAATCTTCCTTGCCTCAATTAGCTTCTTAATCTGAGGCTTTTCTACCTTTATATCGTTCAAAATGGAGCCAACAAGTGCTATTGTCTCACTAAGGTAGTGGTCAAATCCAGAAATCCGAATACAGAAGAAACTAGGTTTGGACTCATAGGTGATAGTCGCCCCCAAACTTTGTAACCTTTGATTTAGCTCGTGTGCACTCATTTCGGCTCCACCAACTAAATCCAAATATTGCTCTAAATAAGTTTGGAGTGGGTGATAATAGGATTGACGGAAGAAGAGCAAATCGAGAGAAAAAAGATCATTAATCTCATTACCCACCTTATATAATCGAACCAGATCATTTGCCGACAAATCCCTCTGCTCCGCATCCTTTTTGAAGTCCAAATACTTCATAGGTAGCTTCGGGATTTCTAGCGTCTCTAGGTGTCGTGAAAATTCAGACTTCGCACCTTGATTCGGTGCTTTCACGGGCTGGTAGGGAGGCTTTGGTAGCTTTTCAACGGCATATCTTCCAGTTTGCTTCTTAACCTCCAGATAGTTGCCGTCCAAATATTTTTGTGCCACCTCCACCACCTCTTCCTTGCTTATTGAGCTAAGCAAATCCAATTCCCTCATCAGGTCACTCCACGTTTCATTCTGTGCAAAAAGTGACGAAAGAAGCTTAGCTTTTTGTTCGCTCGACTCTAATTGTAGGAGGTTGGCCTTGTACAGCGATTGTTTCACCTCTTCCAGAGCTTGAATGCTAAAATCTCCTCTCTTAATTTGCTCAATCGCCTTTTGGACTCTTTTCTTAACTAGATAAGAGCTTTGGAGCAACTTTGGCATGATGTAGACCCCAAACAGCCCCATATCATTGAGTGCAAAGTTGATAGCCGCTGCCTCCATCACCTTTCCATCAATCGTAAGCCTATCCAGTAGACCCGTTTTGCCATCGTTATTCAAAAGAGACTGTACCAAGGACAATGCTACCTGGTCCGGATGATTATTGGGTACCGTGTGCCAAATGAACCCCAGCCCCTTCACAAATGGGATAGGTACCTTTATGGTCATTTTCTCGTGTCCATCAAAAGGCATGGGCTGAGGGAGTTGCAGAGGTTTCCGACCACCCGATTTGATTCTTCCGAAAGTCCGCTCAAGCAGAGGTAGCAACCCCTCCTCCTTGATATCTCCGGTCAAGATCAAAGCCATATTCTCGGCATAGTAGTACTCCCTGAAAAATTCTTCCATCGCACGAATATCGGGCGATTTCAGAGCTTCTGTACTACCGATAATAGGATATCTATAAGGGTGGGGGGCTGCCAAGCGCTCCATAATTCTCTGAATCGGTTCTGTACTGATATTATTGGAGTACATATTCTTCTCCTCATAGACCGTCTCCAACTCACTTTGAAAGAGCCTAAATACAGGAGCAATCATCCGTTCACTATTCAGCTCGCACCAATGCTCCAGATACTGAGGCGAGAACGAGTTGTAAAATAGAGTATAGTCGTACGATGTGCCAGCATTCAGCCCACTCCCTCCATACTTCGAGATCAGGTGATTGAAGTCATTAGGGATGGCATACTTTGTAGCTTCAATATTAAGCTCATTAATTTTGCTTTGCACCTTCTCCCGTTCGGCACTATTTTTAGCTGTTTGTAGCTTTGAATATTGTTTGGTTATCTCCTTCAGAATAGGTGCTTCCTGCTCATAATCCACCGTGCCAATTCGTTGAGTTCCCTTAAACATAATATGCTCAAAATAGTGTGCTACGCCACTATTAGGGGTCTCCTTAGCACCAGCCCTTACCACCACCTGCCCAAACACTTTAGAATCAGATGAGTCAGTAGAGATCCATACAGTTAGACCATTATGGAGAATAAACTCCTTAACTGAGTCATTCATAAATGATTATTTCTCCCCTTCTAGGTTTAGGTGAATAATCACCACTTCGCTGAGAGTGCCAAGCAATATAGGTGAAGACGAAAAGCCTAGTCCAGAGCTAGTAATATAATGCGTTACTCCTCTGTGTAGATATCCATAAGAGTTTTCAAAATTGAGCCATACTAACCACTTAAAAGGGATAAACTGGCCATCGTGAGTGTGTCCATGCAGAGCCAAGTCGATTCCTAATGCCCTTTCCACATCTGGTTCAATGGGCTGGTGATCAAGCAAAATGGTAGTGGCTCCCTCTGGTACCTGCTCCACAAGTGATTTCAATGGAAGTCGATTACTCTCATTATAGGCATCATCACGGCCGATCAGATAGAGAGAGTCCGATAGCTGCACCACACTATCCACAAGGAGCGTGCCCACCTCATCTAACCACTTCCGCTTAGGCTCATGATCTATATAATACTCATGATTACCAAGCACATGAAAGATACGCGACTTATCAGTGTGCAAACTAAGGATCAGCTCAGATATCTCAGGGTCCCGCTCCACGTAATCAAAGTAGTAATCCACCTGATCCCCACCTACCAATACATAGTCGGGTTGCTCCTCTTGCACCATCTTTACCATCTTCTGTAGCACCTCCTTTTTCACCAGTTCTCCTATGTGTAGGTCGGTTATAAAGGCTATCTTTAGTTCCTTAGGAGCTCCATTGTAGGGTAGTGTGATGTGGTAGTGCGTTGCCACTGGATTTATGGAGTTGTAATAGCCTTTAATACAGAGCGCTCCAGTAATAGGAAGCAACACGATGAGAAGCCAACTACGTAATTTTAGCCGTAGTTCTGCCTGCTTCACCACATTAAGTTTCCCCAAAAGCCAAATGATGAAGTAGCCACAGAGTAGGGGCATCATTAGGATCACTATAAATACATAGTAATTGGTAAATAGAGAGGTGCCCACTCTTAGGTACTCACCCCTAGAGTGGTAAAGCACCTTAGATATCACGATCACCAGGAAGTATAGTAGTTCGAAAACAACCCAACCAATCGCTATCCTACGCCACTGAGAGCCTTTTTTAGTGGCCCACCATACGCATAGTAGAAACAGAGCATTCAGTAGCACCTGTCCCGCCAGTGATATCAATAGCATCCTCATACCTTCTTTTCTTCTTTATGTTTCCTGAAAAATAGCACGATTAACGTTAAAGATATGGTAAAGGAGAGCACATCAGCCACCGGAGTTGCCAGCCAAACCCCTTTCAACTCCCATATCATTGGAAGGAAGTAGATCAGAGGGATCAAAAAGGCTACCTGCCTAGAGATACTAAGGATCATTGCCTGCTTCGCCGAACCAATACTTTGGAAGAAGTGGACACAAGTTACCTGAAAACCAACAGCCCAAAACGCCATATTCTCAATCCTCACAGCCTCCTTAGAGACACGGATGAGCTCATCATCAGTAGTGAAGCACCGCACTAGCCCCTCTGTGAAAAGCTGAGTAATCACGATGCCCACCACTCCTATTATTACGTTGAGCCTCACCGTTTTGATAAAAGCTTCCTTCACCCTATGGATATTTCCTGCCCCAAAGTTATAGCCCACTACCGGTTGCATTCCAATAGCCAAACCGAGGATAAATAAAAAGATAGTGGTGCTAATACTATTAGAGATCCCATGGGCACCCACCGCATAGTCGCCTCCATAAGCTACTAGGCTACTATTCTTAAATAGGTGCACCATACTTGCTGCCAATTGCATCACAAAAGGTGCCACCCCAATACTCAGAATCCCCCATACATAGCCCCACTGGAGCTTGAAGTTCTTAGCGCGAATGCGGAGAAAGGCACCAGTATCTGTAAAGTGATGCATCACAAAGAGCATACCCACAAACATGCTCAGCACCGTAGCCCATGCTGCTCCCTTGATTCCCCATCCTAGTCCGAAAATAAATAGGGCATCAAAAGCCACGTTCAGCACCGCCCCAATAATCATCGTCACCATCGCTTTGCGAGGATACCCAGTCGCCCTCATCACCGAATTGTACGAAAAAGTGAGGTTCGCAAAGATATTCCCCGGGATCACTATCCCTAAGTAGTCCATGGCATAGGGGATCGTATCAGCCGAAGCGCCAAAGGCATAGAGCATCGGCTCCATCAGTAGGTAGCAGAGAGTGATGGTAGAGAGACTCAATACTACAGAGAGCACAAAGGCATTACCCAATAGATTTTCCGCTTCTCCTCGCTTCTTCTGCCCAAGCAAGATAGAGATCCTAGAGGAGGCTCCTACACCTACTAGGATCCCAAAGGCTTGTAAAAAGATAAGGATCGGAAAGGTGAGTGCCAAGCCCGAAATCGCCAAGCCTCCCACCCCTTGTCCAATAAAGATCCTATCCACCAAATTGTAGAGCGAATTGACCATCGTCCCCACAATCGACGGTACCGCATAATACCTGAGTAGCTGCCCAATAGGAAGCGTGCCCAGGTCATACGTCGTGATCGTGTTGCCTTTACCTCCGCCCATACTTTTATCCTAGCCTGCTAATCCGCTGAAGCTTCTCTTCATCTAGCACCTTAATCCGTCGCCCATTCAGAGCCACTACCCCCTCCTCCTGAAAGGAGCGAAGCGTCCGCACCGCATTGCTAGTAGTCATATTACTTAGGTCCGCCAACTCATTACGCGTCAGATAAGCCCTAATAGTCCGCCCGTCCGCCTCAGTGCCATACTTTCTCCGCAAAAGTAGAAGCGACTCCGCCAGCCGGCCCCGCGTGTGCTTTTGGGTCAGCGTAATCGTCAATTGATTGCGCTCCCTTAGTCGCAAGGCCAGGTCATTCATAAAGTAGAGCCCCACACTCGCATTGCTACGAATGATCGTCTCCAGGCTACGGATCGGTACCAAGCAAATAAGACTCGTCTCCACTGCCGTAGCACTCGTTAGCGGGTTCTCTCGTGCAAAGTAGGCTTCATAACCAAAAAACTCACGTGCCCTAACGAGACTGAGTATCTGAGTGCGGTCAGCCTCCTGCGTCACCTTCACCTGCCCATCCACCAAGATAAATGCATTCTGCGGAATTACCGTAGCATCATAGATCACCTCACCACGTTTATAGATATAGTAACTGCTCCAGATCAAGAGCTCCTCCCGCTCATGATCCGAGAGAAGCCCCCAAAGCTGTGGCATAATATTTGATAGGTGCGGGCTATGCTCCTTCTTTACTTCACTTCTTTCTTTCATCACATCTCTCTAAACCTCCTACAAAGGTACCAATTTTTTACCTCATCATACCTCTCTGGCACCTTTGTGCCAGAGGTCGCGTTGTACGTCGCTCCTACCTAAGAGCAGGCACCTGAGTACCAAGCGTTGAATAGCTCATAGAGAGAGGGCTTGAATGGGCGTATACACAAAGGTAGATGAATAACGCTAAGGCCTCCATAAAAGCTCTATCCTAGTAGAGTGAAAAATGAGATGCAACTAAGCAATCGGCGAGATGCAACTCAGCATTTGCCGAGTTGCAACAAAGCAAAAGCTTTCTTGCAACTCAGTAAGCGATTTTATATAGTGTTGAGTTTTAGGCAATTGCGACTAGGGTCTCTATGCCCCCTATTTTAGGTGGATTTTCACCTTGTTATGTGGGTCGAATATTGTAGAGACTGTTGCACGAAGGCGATCTGCGGCGTTGCTATCGGAATTCGGGTTCGGTCACGTACGTGAGTACGCTCCATTCACCCTCATCCTCAGCACCTTGTATCTCATCCTTCGTACAAAGTCTCGGCACATTTGAAGCAAATGTACGAGAATGGCACTTCGTGCAACATTCTCATTGTAGTACCTCGTGGTGGTAAGTATGGATTTGATACTGATATAGTTCCTATGACTGGTATTTATAATGCCCTTCCCCGCCACTCTCTCCTTCGTCAAAGTGGAACCTAATGTGAAAACCGAAAGGTTGGTTGGGGAAGGGGTGAGGCGAGATGTTGTCTTGCTATTTTCCCTAAATATTAAAACCTTGATGCACCACTTTACCTCCGAGGGTCTATTTTTTTTGAAGCTTTAATAGTGAAACGGGTGTGGATCTCACTATTTATATATAAGTTTGCTCATCAAAAGGGTAGGTGACAAAGTGAGGGCAGATAGCTTTCGCTTAGTAGGTTGTCCTTTGAAAGTGTGAATAATATATATATGAGTATATGACTATGTTGAGTAATCAAGAGATGGGGCGGGAGTTTGAATTGTATGCACATAAGCATCTTGGGATTAATTCTCAATTGGTGAGTGACTATACTAAGATGGTTAGCAGCAGCGCTGTAGCGGAGGGGTATATCTCCCCCACCATTATAGAGGAGCGGCAGATGAATGTGGCACAGATGGATGTATTTAGTCGATTGATGATGGATAGGATTATCTTTCTTGGCTCCGGCATTAATGATTACGTGGCCAATGTGGTGCAGGCACAGCTGCTCTTCCTAGAGACGAGCGACCCTGGCAAGGATATTTCGCTCTACATTAATAGTCCTGGTGGCTCGGTCTATGCCGGTTACGGGATCTATGATACGATGCAGTATATCAATTGTGATGTGAGCACCATTTGCACAGGCATGGCGGCAAGTATGGGCGCGGTATTATTAGTGGCTGGTACAGAGGGAAAACGGTATGCGCTCCCTCACTCCAGAGTGATGATACACCAACCGCTGGGCGGTGCTCAGGGTCAGGCATCGGATATGGAGATCACGGTACGGGAGATCATTAAGGTAAAGCAGGAGCTCTTTGAAATCCTCAGTCGACATACCGGCAAGACGGTAGAGGAGATTGCCAATGATAGTGACCGCGACTACTGGATGACTGCCGATGAGGCGCTCGCCTACGGTGCGGTGGATAAGGTACTTCGGAAAGAAACTAAGTAATAGTCTATATTGTATCAATGGCAAAACGAAATCATTCGGAGCACAATCAGGAGGAGCGGTGTGATATCTGTGGACGGCCTGCCAGTATGGTGGACTTCTTGGTGCCGGGGCCGGTGGGAAATCTCTGCGATGAGTGTGCTACTACGGTTCATAAGGCGGTAGAGGAGGTGCGGCATCAGCAAGCGCATAGGGGGAGGTTCGCTCTGCCAAGTATGGATGAGCTGCCTAAACCTCGTGAGATGGTTGCTTTTCTAGACCAGTATGTAATTGGGCAGGAGGAGGCAAAGAAGACCCTTTCCGTGGCTGTCTACAATCATTATAAGCGACTGATCTACAACGAGCAAAATGCTTCGAAAGCTAAGCTGAATAGTGGCGATGCTCATGATGTAGAGCTCCAAAAGAGCAATATCATGATGGTAGGACCTACTGGCACAGGTAAGACTTTAATCGCCAAGACGATTGCAAGGATGCTCAAGGTGCCATTTACCATTGTGGATGCGACTGTATTTACCCAAGCTGGCTATGTGGGGGAGGATGTGGAGAGTATCCTCTCACGATTGCTACAAGTGGCAGACTATGACGTGCAGGCGGCGGAGCGTGGAATCGTCTTTATAGATGAGATGGATAAGATCGCCCGCAAGGCGGATAACCCCAGTATCACCCGCGATGTGGGGGGTGAAGGGGTACAGCAGGGGCTCCTGAAACTATTGGAGGGTGCCGATGTGAATGTACCACCTGAGGGAGGTCGCAAGCATCCGGAGCAGAAGATGGTGCTAGTGAATACGGAGAATATCCTCTTTATCTGCGGAGGTGCGTTTGAAGGCATTGAGCGGAAAATCGCTAAGCGCAAGAATACTCGTGTGGTGGGCTATGCCAATAAATTGAGCCACCGACACCTCGATAGTGATGACGAGAGCCTACTGAAGTATGTTGAGCCTGCCGACTTGAGGTCATTCGGATTGATTCCCGAGCTGATCGGGAGGGTACCGGTACTCACTTATCTGACCCCACTCGGTCGGGAGGCACTGAAGTCGATACTGACGGAGCCAAAGAATGCGATCGCGAAGCAATATCAAAAGTTGATGTCGCTAGAGGGTATCACTCTGGAGATAGATGATGCAGTGTATGAGCTGATTGTGGATAGAGCTATTGCTCTAAAGACAGGGGCTAGAGGGCTACGCTCGATATTTGAGGAGCTGATGCGAGATGTAATGTATGAAGCTCCATCATCTTCTAAAAAGAAGGTGCGAGTGACGGCTAAGATGGCGGAGGAGATCTTGGGTGAATAGGGTATGCCCTTTTGGGGCGGTGCCTGATCGGACAGGTCTGACGACCGATAGAAGGTGACGCAAGGCTTTTTAATTTTGAGCCTGGTGGGGTGCCCAACTCACAAGGCGTCGTGGAAGATGGGGTATGGGGTTCTTCCTAGTCGGTCGGAGCTATCGCCCCTCCGACATGGGGGCTACAACAAATCGGATCTCCTCGGAGACTCTTGTAGTGGGAAGGGTGGTGGAGTTTATTTTTTTTGAGTGGTGTGGTATTTGTAGGTGGTATCAACTTTTTTTGGTACCTTTAAGCATTGGAAGTTTTTAGGACTTATGAATTAAGTGTTTTTTAGGAGAACTCTCTATGAATGCTCTAGATACTATTGATAGCCAATTGAAAGCTAAATTGTTTAAAGTGTTGAAGCAGTTTTTTGGCTTTGATGCCTTTAAGGACTTGCAATTTGAAATCATCAGCAGTGTATTGGGGGGGCAAGACACCTTTGTCTTGATGCCCACTGGTGGTGGGAAGTCGCTCTGCTATCAATTGCCTGCTCTAGTATTGGACGGGACGGCTATCATCATCTCTCCATTGATTGCCTTGATGAAAAATCAGGTAGATGCATTGCGTGCCAATGCAAGTGATGAGAGGATTGTGCATTTTATGAATTCCTCTCTCTCTAAAGCTCAGTTAGAGCAGGTGCATGATGACCTGAGAAGTGGGGTGACGAAGATGCTTTATGTGGCACCTGAGAGCCTGACAAAGAAAGAAAATGTGGATCTGCTGCATGAGATTAACGTCTCATTTTATGCCGTAGATGAGGCACACTGTATTTCGGAGTGGGGTCATGACTTTCGCCCAGAGTATCGAAGGATACGAGAGGTGGTGGAGGAGATTATGGTACGCCCGATTATCGCTCTTACCGCTACTGCCACGCCTGTGGTGCAGGAGGATATCATTAAGTGCTTGGAGATGAAGCAGCCCAATATCTTTATGAGCTCTTTTAACCGTCCCAATCTGTACTATGAGGTACGGAAAAAGGATGAGGATATTGATAAGGATATCATTAAGTTTATTAAAACACATGAGGGTAAGACTGGCATCGTTTACTGTATGAGCCGGCGTAAGGTGGAGCTATTTGCAGAGGTGCTGAAAACGAATGGCATCAAGGCGATGGCTTACCATGCGGGTATGGAGAGTGGAGTGCGTGCAGAGGCACAAGACTCCTTTATCAGTGAGGATATTGATGTGATTGTAGCTACCATCGCATTTGGCATGGGGATTGACAAGCCAGATGTGCGATATGTGATCCACTATGATATCCCGAAAAGCTTGGAGAGCTACTATCAGGAGACGGGAAGGGCGGGGAGAGATGGAGGCGAAGGAATTTGCATTGCATACTACTGCGATGAGGATATCCAGAAGCTCCGAAAGCTCTTACAGAGCAAAAACAAAAGTAATAATGAGCGTGAGGTGGGTCGCCAGCTACTTGATGAGATCACTGGCTATGCGACCTCTCCGATATGTCGAAGAAAGTATATACTACATTATTTCGGTGAAAAGTATCATTTTGATAATTGTCATAACTGCGATAATTGTTTGAGTCATAGAAAATCTGTGGAAGCAAAAAATGAATTACGATCTATTCTTCAGGCAATTAAGAGCTTGAAGGAGGAATTTAAGACAGAGTATATTATCAACTTTGTAATGGGTGTGGATAGTGCCGATATTGAGAACTTTTGCCACACCGAATTAGAAGAGTTTGGCTGCTGTAGTGATATGGAGGTGGAGGTGGTTGAAACGATCCTACAGCAAGCTCTGATTGATGGTTATATTGAGAAGGATGTAGAGCGTTTTGGCGTGGTGGAGCTCACCAAAAAGGGGAAAACCTTTATCAAGAGCCCAAAATCTTTCCAGATACATATAGAGGATGATGATGACTTAGAGATCCCCACAGAGGAGAGTGCTACTGGAGGCGCAGGAGTGGCTGATCCACAGTTATTCTCAATTCTAAAAGACCTGAGGAAGAAAATGGCGAAGCAGTTGGATCTGCCTCCCTATGTGATTTTTCAGGAATCGAGCCTACAGGATATGGCTACCTTTTATCCTATCAATGAAATGGAGCTCCAGAATATTTCGGGGGTAGGACTGAGTAAGGCAAAGAAGTATGGCAAGCCATTTTTGGAGGTCATTAGTGAGTATGTACATGATAATGAAATAGATCGCCCTGAAGATATCCGTATTCGTACGGTGCCTAATAAGTCGAAGCTAAAGGTCTCTATCGTGCAGATGATCGACCGAAAGGTATCCCTAGAGGATATTGCCAATACTTACAATCTCGACTTTCCCGAATTGCTCAGTGAGCTGGAGGCAATCGTATATAGTGGCACGAAAATCAATATCAACTACTTTATTAGCGATGTAATGGAGGAGGAGGCTATTGATGAGATCTTTGACTATTTCAAGCACTCAGTGACGGACGATATTGAGACAGCTATGAGTGAATTGGGAGTATATGAAGAGGAGGAGATAAGGCTGATTAGAGTGAAGTTTATTTCGGAGATGGCGAACTAAGTTATATGAAAGGAAATAGGGTAATTGGGGTGCTGGTGGGGACTTTATTGCTAGCCCAAGTCTCTTGTACGAAAAGTAAGCAGATTGATTCGCTTGACGGCTTGGTTACTTGGGAGGCTGTAGAGGCATCGACTGAGTATATTGACCCTTACGTGCTTGAGGAGTGGGAAGGCGATGATGCCATGCCATCGTGTAAAGTAGATATAAAAATGTCGTATCCGACTTTTTCGGATAATAACTATACCGAGATACGAGACAGCTTGGTAAAGTCTATAGCGCAGCGAATTTACCCGGCTCCTTTGGAAGACTTTTCAAAAGAGGGAGTAAAGGCTCATCTCGAAAAGTATGTGGAAGAGCAGGTGGGAGATTATAAGCTCGACTTAGAGCAGGCTAAAAAGCTCAACTTTGATGTTGGCTCATACAGCGTTTTCAGCCGAGAGTATGAGTATAGCGATAGTATTACTTATTCGGAGCATGGTATTTTGTCTTTGATTTCGAAGACAATTGAATACTCAGGTGGCGCACATGCCAATCAGTTCGCTTCTACCCTTAATTATAATCTAAATGATAAGGCATTAATTACTGTTTCGTCGCTATTCAAGGAGCCTAATGATGAGGATTTGCTCGACTTGTTATTTAATGCTTTGATGCACTCTTTTGAGGTGGAAACACGTGAAGAACTTGAGTATAAGGGGGTCTTCAATTATCATGCCTTAGAAGTGACCAATAATCTCTATTTTGATAAGGATGGCATTACGTTTTACTACAATCCATACGAATTGGCTACTTACTCAACTGGTCCGATAGAGTTGCATCTATCTTATGACGAATTGGCCCCTTACTTTACTAATGAATATAAGAGACTTGGAAAGCATGGCGAGTGAAATAAGGGAGGTAATTGGCAGCTATTTCCCACATCTTTCAGAGGAGCAGTGGGAGCAGCTGGAGGCGCTTCCAGCACTTTATAAGGAATGGAACGAAAAGATCAATGTGATCTCACGGAAGGATATTGATAATCTAGTGGTTAATCATATTCTGCACTCTATGAGTATCGGTTTGTATACCGATTTCAAGCCGATGACCGCTATTCTAGACGTAGGTACGGGGGGCGGTTTGCCTGGAATTCCTTTGGCTATCCTGTTCCCCGAATGCCAATTTACGCTTATTGATAGCATCGGCAAGAAAGTGAAAGTGGCAACAAGTATTAAAGAGGCGATAGGGCTAAGAAATACTTTGGTGCTACAATCGAGGGCTGAAGATATGGGAGCAGGGTTCTTTGATTTTATCGTCAGTCGTGCAGCGATGCCTATGAAGAATCTCGTTCGTATTGGAGAGGATATCATTGATACGAGCGACCAATCTAATACCTTGAGAAATGGGGTGATTGCGCTCAAAGGCGGTGATCTTACGGAGGAGCTAAAGCCATTTCGCAAGTCGATTAAGGAGGTGGAACTGAGTACTTATTTGCCAGATTTGCCTTTTTTTGAGACGAAGAAGATAGTTTATTACCCTGTTAGATAATCTCTATTATGCTACAATATAAGCGGTTTACGGTGAATATGGTACAGGTCAATTCCTACCTTCTATGGGATGAGACCAATATTGCTTGTATCATTGACCCTGGCTTTTCGAATGAAAGGGAGTGCCAAATGCTCTGCAACTTTATGGAACAACACGAGTTGCAACTGGAGTGGTCGTTGGCGACGCACTTGCACTTTGACCATGTGCTAGGGGCAAGGTTTATAGAGGAGCACTTCGGGATTGAAACGGAAGCGACTTCGCTCGAGATTTCGCGTCTCCCTTCAATTGAGCAGCAATTAGTGGCCTTTGGTATTCCTGCCGAGGAAGGTAGTTTTTCTTTTACTCCAAAGCAGTTGAAGGGCCCTGTGCACTTCGGTAATACGACGCTGGAGGTGCTGAAGACCCCTGGACACTCGCCAGGGCATGTGACTTTTTACGACTCCACTAGTGGGGTAATGCTCTGCGGTGATGTGCTATTTAAGAATGGAATGGGGCGCTATGACTTATGGGGTGGAGATTATGGCACGTTGATGAACTCAATAGACCAATTACTGCAATTACCAGAGGAGACGGTGGTGCTATCGGGGCATGGTCCAGAGACAACGATTAAGGCAGAAAGAGCTAATTTTTGAACACAACAATAAGAGGCCTAAATCTGTTATATAACTGATGACAAACAACACTTTACAAGATAAAAACAAATGCGTATGAACACCAATGATTTTACAATTCGTCACGTGGGGGTAACCGACCACGATGATGAGCAGAAGATGCTGAAGAGCATCGGGGTAGAGAGCATTGATAAGCTCTTAGACAAAGTTTATCCTGCCAATATTAGGCTCAAGGAGGAGCTGGACCTACCTGAGCCTATGACGGAGCGGGAGCTGATAGAGCATATCAATGAACTCGGACAGAAAAACAAGGTATTTACCTCGTATATCGGTATGGGATGGTATGATACCTATACACCAGCTGTTATCCAGCGTAATGTGCTTGAGAATCCAGGGTATTACACCTCTTATACTCCTTATCAGGCAGAGGTTTCTCAAGGTCGCCTTGAGGCTCTATTTAACTTTCAGACTGTGATTACGGAGCTTACAGGCCTTCCTCTAACCAATTGCTCGCTACTAGATGAAGCTACTTCTGGTGCGGAGGCAGCCTCTATGTTGCTGAATATCAGAAGCAGAAAGCGCAAAAATGCTAATAAGCTGTTTATTGCCGAGGATCTATTCCTCTCTACGAAGGGTGTGATCCGTACTCGTGCGGCTCGCTGGAATGTTGAGGTAGTGGAGGGTAAGGCTTCTGACTTTGACTTCGCAGAGGACTACTTTGGTGCTATCGTACAATATACTAATGACCACGGTGAGATAAAGGACTATAAGGAGTTTATCGCAAAAGCTAAGGAGAAGGAGATTAAGGTGGCTGTGGCTGCAGACCTTATGTCGCTCGTGCTGCTCACTCCTCCAGGTGAGATTGGCGCGGACATTGTCTTTGGCTCAGCTCAGAGGTTTGGAGTGCCTATGTACTTCGGAGGTCCTTCTGCTGGGTATTTGGCTTCTACCGATGAGTACAAGCGTGTAATTCCAGGGCGTATTGTAGGTATCTCTAAGGATCCTAATGGTAAGAATGTTTTCCGCCTAGCACTACAGACGCGTGAGCAGCATATCAAGCGTGAAAGAGCTACCTCAAATATCTGTACAGCACAGGCTTTGCTCGCCACGATGAGTTCTTTCTATGCTGTGTATCATGGCCCTGAAGGCCTTAAGGATATAGCTGGCCGAATCCATACTTATGCTGTAGTACTCAGCAAAACACTAGCTAAAATGGGCTATACTCAGTCCAACAAGCAATTCTTTGATACCCTTTATATCACTGGGTTGAGCAAAGATGAGCAAAGCAAGATTAGGGAGATCGCTCTTGATTGCCAAGTAAACTTCAGGTACTATGAGGATGGGGCGATTGGTATTAGTGTAGATGAGACAACACTGCTATCCGACCTTGGTACTCTATACTATATTTTTGCTACTGCTAAGGGTATTGAGGTGCCTACGCCTGAGTTACCAAATGAGTACATTCAAGTGGAAGATCAGTTCCGTAGAGCAAGCGACTTCCTACAGTTTGAGGTATTCCAAAAGTACCATACTGAGACGGAGCTGATGCGCTACATTAAGCGGCTAGAGAAGAGGGATATTTCTCTAGCACAGAGCATGATCTCTTTGGGATCTTGTACTATGAAGCTCAATGCTGCTGCAGAGCTCTTTATCCTCTCTAATCCTCAATTTGCCTTTATCCACCCTTATGCTCCTGCAGATCAGACGGAAGGATATATTGAGATGCTAGATAATACAGCAAGTCTACTAGGAACCATTACTGGTCTACCAGGGGTGTCGTTTATGCCAAATTCTGGTGCGGCTGGTGAGTACTCAGGTATTCGTGTCATCACTGAGTATCTCAAGGCTCAGGGAGAGACTCAGCGTGACCTTATCATACTGCCAGCCTCAGCACACGGTACCAACCCTGCTACAGCATCATTGGCAGGTTATGAGATTATCATTGCCGATACGGATGCCGATGGTAATATTGATGTAGATGACTTCGTGAAGAAGGCTACGGATAATAAAGACCGCTTGGCTGCAACTATGATTACCTATCCTAGTACCCACGGTATCTTTGAGGCAGAGATACGCAAGCTGATAGATACGGTACATGAGTGTGGTGCTCTGGTATATATGGACGGTGCCAATATGAATGCACAGGTCGGTTATACCAATCCTGGATTTATGGGAGCTGATGTATGCCACCTCAATCTGCATAAAACCTTTGCGATACCTCACGGAGGTGGAGGTCCAGGCGAGGGTCCAATTTGCGTTACAGAGAAACTAAAGCCTTATTTGCCAAGCCACGCTGTAGCTTATGGGCACGACTTTATCCCTGTAGCTGCTGCTCCATTTGGTAGTGCTGCAATTGTGGGAATTACCTATGCCTACATACGTATGCTAGGTCGTGAGGGTCTAAAGCGTGCAACCAGTACAGCAATCCTCAATGCCAACTATATGGCGTCTAGGCTGAAGGATACTTATGGTATTACCTATAGTGGACATACTGGATATGTAGGTCACGAGCTGATTCTTGAGTGCCGCAAGGTGAAGGAGATGAGCGGTATTGACGAAAATGACATCGCTAAGCGTCTGATGGACTTTAACTACCATGCACCTACGCTATCATTCCCAGTTCACGGTACACTGATGATTGAGCCTACCGAGAGTGAGTCGCTTGCTGAGTTAGATCGCTTTATCAGTGTGCTGGAAACGATTTGGGATGAAATCCAAGAGGTGGCTAATGGTAGTGCCGATAAGGAGGATAACGTTCTGAAAAATGCTCCTCACCCACTATACGAGGTGGCTGGTGATAATTGGACCCATCCATATTCACGTGAAAAGGCTGCCTTTGCACTGCCATATCTGAAGGATGATAAGTATTGGACTAATGTGGGAAGAGCAGATAATGGATTTGGTGACCGCAACCTTGTTGCTACCTATTCATGCTGTGAGTTTTAGTCCGTATCTTTGGACGTAATAACTATACTGATATTTAGGGGCAAGGCAGAAATGCTTTGCCCCTAAATTTGTTTATGCATTTTATTGAGCCCCAAACATTAGGCAATACAAGCTGAATTGAGTAACTTTGCACAATAATTGTAGGGGAGTGTGATTTTGTTTTTTCGGATCTAATAAATGATATGGAGTACAAGTTTACAGAGATAGAAAACAAGTGGCAACAATATTGGGAGGAACACAAGATATACAAGGTGACTGAGGACGCCTCTAAACCTAAGTTTTATATCTTGGATATGTTCCCTTACCCCTCTGGAGCTGGATTACATGTGGGGCATCCACTTGGATATATTGCCAGTGACATTCTAAGTCGATATATGCGACATAAGGGATATAATGTACTCCACCCTATGGGTTACGACGCCTTTGGTTTGCCAGCTGAGCAGTATGCCATTCAAACAGGGCAACACCCAGAAAAGACAACTAAAATTAATAGCAAGAGGTACCGAGAACAACTAGATAGCATCGGCTTTAGCTATGATTGGAGTAGGGAGGTGATGACTTGCGACCCAAAGTTTTATAAGTGGACTCAGTGGGCATTCATTGAAATGTTTGAAAGCTACTATGATAATGTTGCCGAAAAAGCCCAACCAATCACAGAGCTGATCAAGCACTTTGAGCAATGTGGTACGGAGGGGCTTGATGTGGCATGTAGCGAAGAGCTGAGTTTTACTGCAGATGAATGGCGTTCTAAGAGTGAAATCGAACAGCAAGAGGTGCTGATGAACTATCGTATCGCCTATCAAGGTGAAACGATGGTGAATTGGTGTGCTGGACTTGGAACGGTACTTGCCAATGACGAGGTAAGCGAAGGCCTTTCAGTACGTGGTGGCTTTCCCGTAGAGCAAAAGCTGATGAAGCAATGGCAATTGCGCGTATCGGGTTATGCCAATAGATTACTTGAGGGGCTGAACAAACTGGAATGGAGCAACTCTCTGAAGGAGACTCAAAGGAATTGGATTGGCAAGTCTTCAGGAGCGTTGGTGCAATTCCAGCTCCAAGATTGCTCGGAGGCTATCACAGTATTCACCACACGACCTGATACACTTTTTGGTGTGACCTTTATGGTATTGGCTCCTGAGAGTGAATTGGTAAGTAAGGTGACCACTCCTGAGCAGGCTGAGCAGGTACAGGAATACCTGGATAGGACCAAGAAGCGTACCGAGAGAGAGAGAATGATTGACCACTCTGTGAGCGGTGTCTTCAGTGGAGGGTATGCGATTCACCCAGTCACTAAGTCTCCTATCCCAATTTGGATAAGCGACTATGTACTGGCGGGTTATGGTACTGGTGCGGTGATGGCGGTGCCAGGCCACGATACAAGAGACTTTGCTTTTGCTAAGCACTTTGAGCTACCAATTATTCCTGTAGTGAAGCCTAAAGGGGTTGAAATCGCCGAGGATCCTAATGAGTGGGAGGAGGCTGTAGATAGTCAAGAAGGGGTGATGATAAACTCCGACTTCCTTAATGGCTTAAAGGTGAAAGAAGCGATCTATAAAATGATCGATTTCTTACAAGCACAGAAGATAGGATGCCGTAAGGTTAACTATCGATTACGTGATGCTATATTTTCACGTCAAAGATATTGGGGCGAGCCTTTCCCTATCTACTATAAAGAGGGGATGCCCTATGCTTTGGACAAGAGCAAGTTGCCATTAATCTTGCCTGAAGTTGATAAGTTTTTACCTACAGATAGTGGTGAGCCACCACTCGGTAGAGCCAAGAATTGGACTACAGAAGAAGGGTATCCGCTTGAGCTAAGCACTATGCCTGGCTTTGCAGGAAGCTCGGCATACTACCTCCGATATATGGACCCGCACAATGATACTGCTCTTGTTTCTAAGGATAAAAATGAATATTGGAGGGAGGTAGATATCTATTTTGGTGGTTCCGAACACGCTACAGGTCACTTGATCTACAGCCGCTTTTGGAATATGTTCCTTTACGACTTAGGCTATGTCTGCGAGGAAGAGCCCTTTAAGAAGTTAGTAAATCAGGGAATGATCCAAGGACGCTCCAACTACGTATACCGTATTAAAGGAAGCAATCAATATGTGAGCTTGAATAAAAAGAAGCAGTACGATGTACAGCCTATTCATGTGGATATCCATATTGTGCACAATGACCGCCTTGATATCGAAGCGTTCAGAAAGTCAAAGCCTGAATTTGCAGATGCAGAGTTTATCCTTGAGGATGATGGCACTTACATTTGCGGATTTGCCGTGGAGAAGATGAGTAAGTCGTACCTCAATGTGGTCAACCCCGATGATATTATTAGAGAATATGGGGCGGATACACTAAGGGTATACGAAATGTTTTTGGGGCCTTTGGACCAATCCAAGCCTTGGGATACCAATGGTATTGACGGCGTCTTCAGATTTCTACGTCGTACCTATGCACTACTCTTTGATTCCAGTGACCAGCTCTCAATTTCTGATGATAAGCCAACTTCAAAGGAGTTGAAGGTGCTACATACTTGTATTATGAAGGTAAATCAAGGGCTTCAAAGCTACTCTTTCAACACCTGCGTAAGTGCCTTTATGATATGCATCAATGACCTCACTGCTCTTAAATGCAATAACCGTAAGATATTGGAGGAGTTCACCGTGCTATTGGCACCATTTGCTCCGCACTTAGCAGAGGAAATGTGGCATCTGCTAGGCCATAATGAGAGCATTGTAGATGCTCCATATCCAGTACACAACGATGCTTATCTTAAGGAGAGTGAGATACAGTACCCGATCTCTTTCAACGGAAAGGTGCGTTTTCAGCTAACTCTTTCAGCAGAAATGAGCAAAGAACAAATTGAGGAGGAGGTACGCCAGTCTCCTGAGCTAGAAAAATACTTAGACGGCAAGGCGATCGCGCGCATCATTGTGGTGCCTGGCCGCATAGTCAATATTGTTACCAGTAAATAAATTAACTTTCATATCATAATAAGAACATGCAGTCGAAAAAAACTTGGTCCATAATCAAAGATTATGTGTTCATAACATTAGGATTACTGATCTATCTAGTTTCCTATTTTTGCTTTATCTATTACCACAAGATTACAAGTGGAGGCCTTGCTGGTATCGCATCAGTGATTAGCTGGGGTTTTGACATTCCCTTCTCTGTCCCTTACAACGCCATTAACTTTACACTACTATTAGTGGCTATCAAGGTACTTGGATGGCGCTTTAGCCTTAAAACAGTTTACAGCGTCGCTTTCCTAGGCCTTTCTACCACCTCTATTGAGCAGTATATCCTACCTGCATATCATGATATGATCCCATTGCAAGATAATCCTGCTTTGGCGATGATTATTGGTTCAATAATGATCGGTATTAGCTTAGGAATTGTCTTCTCCATGAACGGATCTACTGGAGGTACAGATATTGTGGCGGCCATTATCAATAAGTATAGACAGGTCTCTATCGGTAGAGCACTGATTTACATTGATGTGATTACCATCACTGCCAGCTGGTTTATCTTCAAGAGCCCTGATAAATTGGTCTTCAGTATGCTACAAGTATTGATCACCAACTCCTCCGTTGATTATTACCTTAATGGGTCACGGCAGAGTATGCAGTTCTTCATCATTACAAGGAAACATCAAGAGATGGCCAATGCTATTCTCAAGGGTGTTAATAGAGGGGTAACCTTCTTAAATGGTGAAGGAGCCTACTCACACCAGGAAGTTAAAGTATTGATGGTGATTGCTAAAAAGACTGAGAGCATCAATATTTTTAGAATTGTAAAGGATGTAGACCCCAATGCCTTCATCACTCAGACACTCGTTAGAGGTGTGTATGGTCAAGGATTTGATGTGATCAAAGTGAATAATAAGAAGAAGATTCAGACACAGGCTCCAGATGGAGTGGCATTAAAAGAGTCTGAAATGGAGACTGTTAATCATCCAAGTGAGCTCAAAGGATGAAGCTGTTATTTGCTACTCATAACCCACATAAAGCCCAGGAGATAAGAGATATATTCTTATCTTCTGGCTCTGCTTTAGAAATTACCTCGCTCGTAGAGTTGGGGGATATGGAGGAGATAGTCGAGTCGGGTGATACTTTGGTTGAAAATGCTTTAATCAAAGCACGAGAAGGCTATGCACGTCACGGCTTAGACTGCTTTGCCGATGATACAGGGCTAGAGGTAGAGGCCTTAGATGGTCAACCTGGAGTTTACTCAGCAAGGTATGCTGGTCTTAAGTGCAGAGCGGAGGATAATATCCAAAAGCTGCTAGGCGAACTGCAAGGTATTCAAAATCGTAGTGCTCGCTTTCGCACGGTGGTCGCCCTTATCTTGGATGGCGAAGAGCACCTCTTTGAAGGAGCTGTCAATGGTCAAATTATTGATCATAAAACTGGTGCAGAGGGGTTCGGATATGATCCTATTTTCCAGCCCAATGGCTATTCAATTACCTTTGGAGAGATGAGCGAGTCCGAGAAAAACAAGATTAGCCATAGGGGAATGGCCATCCAAAAGCTGATAGCTTTTCTTAAAAATCAAGAGGTTTAATTCATTATGGGATACGATGCACCACTTTCAAAGCCACAGCAACAAAGCTTCCAAGCAATGAAGCTTAGCGAGCTATTGGGCTATGTCAAGGGGGTGCTTAATAATGCTCTTGGAGGGTACTACTGGATCACTGCCGAAGTCTCCAATATAAGTCAGTCTGCACATAATGGGCATGTCTACTTTGATCTTGTCGAGACGCAGAATGGCATTAAGAAAGCATTCGTAAGGGGTAATCTATGGTCGGGTCGTGCTTCGCAAGTACTGCCTCGTTTCTACCAAGTGACTGGTGGACCCATCACTTTTGGAATGGAGTTGATGATGCTAGTGAAGGTTGATATGCATCTTCAATATGGGCTTTCCCTGACTATTTATGATATTAATCCTGAGTACACTTTAGGGCATCTGGAGCGACTACGCCAGGAGACCATCAACAAACTCAAGGCTGATGGTATATGGGATCTAAATCGCCAGCAGTACCTTCCAAGTCTTATCCAGAGAGTGGCGGTGATTACATCCGCTACAGCTGCAGGGTGGGGCGACTTTCAAAAGCAAATCTCCCAAAATCCAGTTGGTAGACTTCTTAAGATTACGCTGTTTTCATCAATGATGCAGGGTGAGGGAACCACCGCCTCTATTGCCAACTCACTTACCAAGATCGCAGAAAACCTTGAGGATTTTGATGCTGTAGTAATCATCCGAGGTGGGGGAAGCAAGATGGATCTATCTGCCTTTGATGATTATTTACTCTGTAGTCTTGTTGCCAATTTTCCGCTACCGATTATTACCGGTATAGGTCATGAAAAAGACCTCTCTGTGGCCGATATGGTTGCTCATACACCCCAAAAAACGCCGACCGCAGTTGCCGACTTTCTCCTAAGGCGAATGGAGTTAGTCGTTACTCAGCTATTTAATGCTGAGAGCAGACTTGAGGCTATCCTCACCGAGTCAATGGAGAAGTCAAGTCAAAAGCTAGACTACCTATCGCAGAGAAGCCAACTTATTTTAGGCCAAATCGAACGGAAATCACTACTCCAACTCAGCGACTTTAGCCACTCTCTTGAGAGAAATCTAAGCGTGCGTCTAAGACTTGAGACAGATAGAGTTCATTCTAATCAATTACACTTGGAGCATCTGCTACAGCTCCACAATTCAAAGAACCACCAAGGGGCGCAGATGATTACTTACCTTTCTCAGAGGCTAACTTCTTGGCTGAAAAACTTGCCTCGGAAAATGCTCGAAACTCAGGTGCAGTATGAGCGGATAGCTGAGCTACATAGTCCTCAAAATATCATGAAGCGCGGCTTTCTGCCAGTGTTGAAAAATGGTGAGCCTATCCAAAGTGTCCATTCATTACAATTATCAGATAGCCTAAAGGTGTTATTACTTGATGGGGAGATTACCACAAACATTCAATCTATAGAGAAAAAAGAAGATGAATAACCAAGATACAGATATAGAGCTAACGTACGATGAGGCGGTTGCAGAGACAGAAGCGATCCTAAACGAGTTGGAAAGTCAGCAGTTACCTATTGACCAAATCCTAGCCAAGAGCAAAAGGGTGGTAGCTTTAATTGCCCATTGCCGAAAGGAGATCTCAAAGGTAAGCGATGAGGTGGATAATATCCTCAGTGAATTGAAACAAAACGAATCAAAAACCAATTCACAAGAGCAGTAATACCCAATTACTATGGATCTGATTACCTCCCTCATCTATAAAGCAATGTCTTTTCGCCTTCGTAAGATAGAGCGATACACTACAGAAAGCGACTCCATACAAATGGCTCAGCTAGCACAGGTGCTGAAGCGGTTGAATAATACAGCTTATAGCACAAAGTATAGCAAGAAGCCCATTCAATCATACGAAGAATTTAGCAAGAGCATCCCAATTGTGGAGTACGAAAATCTTCGCACCTTTGTAGAGGAGATGCTGAAGGGAGAGAGAGGGCAGCTTTTTTCTGAAAAGTGCCAGTGGTTTGCCACATCAAGTGGCACATCAGGTGGACGGAGCAAGTATCTACCAGTTCCCAATTCTCATCTTCGAAAATGTCACTATAGAGGTGCTTCCGATACTCTTTGGCTCTATTTGGATACACGGCCCGATAGCCAGTTTTTCAAACATAAAAGTTTAGTTATTGGCGGAAGTCATAGTCCCAGTCAGTATGGTCGAGGAACTCATACGGGCGACCTATCAGCTATCCTAGTCCAAAATATGCCATTGCTAGGCCAGCTTTATAGAGTTCCCTCCAAAAGCACACTGCTAATGGGCGAGTGGGTATCCAAGATGCAGAAAATAGTGGAGGAGGTACACAGCGAGGACGTTGGTAGCTTATCAGGTGTACCGAGTTGGATGCTTGAGACCATTATGGCTATTTTAGAGAAGACCAATAAGCAAAACCTTTCTGAAGTTTGGCCTAATCTCGAAGTGTTCTTTCATGGAGGCATCGGCTTTGAGCCCTACAGAGATAAGTACCAATCCATTATCCCAAGTAGTAGGATGCAATATCGAGAGACTTACAATGCAAGTGAAGGCTTCTTTGGCATCCAAAACGACCCTTCGGATAAGTCTATGCTACTGATGCAAGACTACGGTATATTTTATGAATTCATCCCGATGTCGCACTTTGATGACCCAGAGAGATCGGCCATACCACTTTGCGATGTACAGAAAGGCGTCAATTATGCGATGGTGATCTCCACATTGGGCGGGCTTTATAGGTATGTGATAGGGGATACTATTCAGTTTACCGAGCTCAGCCCATACAAGTTCGTCATCACAGGTCGCACCGCCAGCTACATCAATGCTTTTGGAGAAGAGCTTATGGTGCACAATGCCAATGATGCTATCTCCACAGTCGCCAGTGATATGGGGCTTACGGTGCTAGAGTATACTGCAGGTCCGCGATTTAACCTGGACAAAGCCAATGGTTATCACGAGTGGGTCATTGAGTTTGAAAAAGCCCCATCCGATCCCACTTTCTTTATGGACCAACTAGATAAAGAGCTCCGCAAGGTCAATAGTGATTATGATGCCAAAAGGTACGCCGATATGGCACTGCTAATGCCAAAGCTAGTTATTGCCAAGAAGGACCTCTTTAGAGAGTGGTTAATCAAAGAGGGTAAGCTAGGCGGACAGCATAAGATCCCCCGACTCAAAAACGATGTAACGCTTCTTGACCAGCTAATAGAACTGAATAAATAGACAAATATATAAAGAGACTTCTAGGGTATTTCCCTATGAAGTCTCTTTTTTAATTGCTATGTCCAACTCTACTGCTCTTCTTTTATTTCACCCAATTGGATGGCGATATACCACTTGGTGTCTGGACCATTGGGGTCGTAGAGTAGGTCTTGTATCGCTTGCTTGCCTTTCTCCTTGGCTTTTTCCCATGCCAGTTCGGGGATAGGCTCGGAGTAGTCGCACCTGAAGTCGCCACCCTTGTAGTAGGCTTCTGGAAGAAAACAAACGCCAAGTATTGGTGAGGTGAGGCTTTGCTCCTCCTTGCTACAAGTTATCTCTATTTGATCGTAGTATCTTGGTACAAAGCCGAAGATGCCGTGGGCGTAAGCATCTAATCGGATCTCATCTTCAGCCATCAGGTTAGGGTTGTTCAAAATGAGTCCTTCTTTTGATTCTCGCACATCAACATAAGTGGGCATCGCTTTTTCATCCACTACCTTGTAAATGATAGCCACCTTTCCCTCTTTTATTTCGTGAAATAGCTTCTCTTTCACCTCTACTTGTAGTGTGTTGATGCTGGACTTGGATTTCTGAGGGGCGACAAACTTAAAGTAGTTGGGGCTAGAGGTCAATTCTTTGGTGACTAGGGGGTGATTCTTCAATGGGCCTTTGAACCTTTTGCCATCCCACTCATTGATCTTTAGATGATGATTTGCTTCATCGATCATCTCCTGAATGGTGAGTGACACTCTCTTGAATGGTCTATTCTCTTTCTTCATATACTTATATCTTTCCTATCAATCCTTGCTTATTCGTCCCAAAAGTCAGTCCAATCGTCGTCTTTATCCACATCATCAAACGAATCAATAAACCAATTGGGATTTGTTTCGCTCTGTATAAACTCCTCAAGGTCTCGGCGCTCTTTTTTAGTTGGTCTGCCGGTGCTTTTTCGTCTGCCAGCTTGGCTAGTCATTCTATGCAGCTCCCATAGGTCATATTCGCTCTGTGGGGTCAGGTTCCTTTGGTAGATATGCACTAGCTTTGGTCCGACTCTATTATTCAAAAGCTGAAGCACCTCAAGCGAAAGGGTCATGGGCGGTTTCCTCACCTCTATTCTATCACCCACCTTGATCATAGATGAGGGTTTGAGAGTACGTCCAGAGATAGATACCCGCCCTTTTTTGCAAGCATCAGCCGCGATAGAGCGTGTCTTGAATACTCTAGTAGCCCATAGCCACTTATCAATTCTCTGTAGTTCGCTCATCCTCTCTCCTCTTCTTCTTTGAGTGGGTATTGAATTGATTCATTGTCCGCTCTAGCCCTGCCAGGCAAAATGAACGAACTATCTCTGCTCCATTCTTGCAGATCTCGGGTAAGAGCTGCTGCTCATCATCATCAAACGTCCCGAGCACATAGTCAATTTGAGATCCCTTGGGATAATCGCTTCCTATTCCAAATCTTAGTCGGGCATAGGCCGAGGTGCCTAGTGTGGCTTCAATATGTTTAAGACCGTTGTGCCCACCTGCACTTCCTTTCCCTTTGAGACGAAGCGTGCCAAAGGGCAGTGCTATTTCATCGACAATTACCAGCAGACGCTCAAGTGGCACCTCCTCCTCTTTCATCCAATAGCGAACCGCGTTGCCACTTAGATTCATAAAGGTAGAAGGCTTGACGATGACTAGCTCTTTATTCTTTATCTTCACTCGAGCAACACTTCCATATCGCAGCGATTGAAATTTTAAGGGATCACCAACGAGTGCATCAGCAATCATAAAGCCGGCATTGTGCCTTGTCCCTTCGTACTCCGAGCCAATATTTCCTAGCCCAACGATTAAAAACTTATTGGGATTCATCTCTCCTTTTTTCTTTGTTCTGAAAATAGAGCTCAGCTTGCTCCACAAGTTGCTCATACCATTCTTTTCCATAAGCTCTAATAAGAGGTTCTTTCAAAAATTGATACACCCTGAGGTTTAGCTTGCGACCCAACTCGCGTGCTGGTTCGCATATGGGCACCCACCTTGAGTAGTTGAGTGCTTTCTTGCCATCCCTTAATTGCGATACCCTGATTGGATAGAGATGACACGATATTGGCTTGTAGAAAGACCGATCAATCCCCTCTGTATAGCACTTCTCAAAAGCACACCGCACGGAGTGGTCCCTCTCAAGGCATGTAAATACACACTGCTCTCCGTCGATGATTTGTGTGACCAAGTCGCCATCGGCATCTTCGTACATTAGCCCATGCTCTTCAATATACTTTAAGTGCTTTTCAGGTAAAAGCCTCTGGACGTTGGGGAAAGCATTGCAGATCATCTCTACCTCCTCTCGCTCAATGGGTGCACCAGACTCTCCCTCGATGCAACATGCTCCGTGGCAAGCCTCAAGGTCGCAGCAGAAGTAGGTCTCTAACACTTCAGAGCTAACTATGATATCTCCAACAATGATCATCTATTTATCATAAAAAAAGACGGGGCAAGTAGCATATACTCGCACCCGTCTTTTCGCTTATCTGTAAATGTTTTCTTGAGATGCGATTACTCCGCTGACTGTGCTGCGTCACCAGACTCTGCAGACTCCTCAGTTGTCTCCTCATCTTCCTCCTCGGTGCTGCTAGCAGCAGAGCGAGAAGTACGAGTGACACGTACGGCACAAACTACAGCATTCTTAGAGTTGAGCAATTCAAGATTGTCGAAAGATAGATCCCCAACCTGAATGGTCTTGCCAATCTGAAGTTTAGACACGTCGATGTGTAGACGCTCAGGGATATTCTCATAAAGCGCTTTCACACGTAGTTTACGCATATCAAGAGTGAGGTTACCACCGGCACGTACACCGACAGCGTGGCCATCAAGCACCACAGGTACTTCCATAGTGATTGGCTTCTCCTTTGAAACCTCTAGAAGGTCAATATGAAGAATATGATCAGTAACAGGGTGGAACTGAATATCCTGAAGGATACATGTGCGTACCCCTGCACTTGTATTGAGCTCAATGACAAAAATATCAGGAGTGTATACAAGATTTCTCAAATCCTTCTCCTTGACGGTAAGCATTGTAGCCTCTTTGCCATCTCCGTAAATCACTGCAGGAACTAAACCCTGCTTGCGAAGTGCCTTCGCCTCTTTCTTGCCTTTGCTCTCGCGAACTTCGGCGGCTAGTTGAAATGTTTTCATTTCTAATGATAAATTAATGTGTTACTCAAAATTAGCCTCTTCACTAATTTCCCATCACACTGGGAGCTTTCCTGAAAAAGCACTGCAAAGGTACTAATAATCTCGCATATCTGCCATAGATCTGCTGTGACACATCAGTGGTTACGCATTAGGAGAGTCAACTGCGGGGTCTCCTATTTATCGGGGTCTATCCCAATTGATCCCATTTACCCCCATGAGATACTCCACCACCCAAAGATTTAGGCTGTGAAATGAGGTGAAGAATCTGGCTAAAGTAGAACCACCGAGAGTGATTTTTCAACCGACTGGAATTCAGTCCTATTTATTAGCGTTGACCGAGTTGCAACTAAGCAATCGGCGAGTTGCAACTCGGCAAATGCTTAGATGCAACTCGCCGATTGCTTAGTTGCAACTCATTTTTCACCCTGCTAGCATAGGGTTTATGCAATGGGGTACGTCAGAACTTCTTCGGAGAACCTTGCTCGTGTGTCCAATACGAGCTAAGCATATTATTTCATTATGCTTCTAACCATGCGTCACCTCCTAATGTGTCGGTCACAAATTACGATATGTGGCAATAAATGGGTACTTTTGCTTTAGTTTGGACATCATAAGAAATGAAAAAGGATGAATAGTATGTTTAATAAAGACAATGAATTGATATTAGCTATATTTAGCGGTCAGGATAGGCCTGGCATTTCTGCTGCGATCACAGAGACGCTTGCTAAGCATAAAGTGACTATCCTTGATATTGGTCAGAGTGATACTCATAATAATCTAACGCTTGGAATCCTTTTTTCTGCTCTCAGTAGTGAGAATGGGAATATCCTTAAGGAGCTACTATTCAAAGCTAATGAACTAAACGTCCATGTTTCATTTCAACCAATTACTCCTGAGGAGTATACGCAGTGGGTGCAGGCTCAAGGTAAAAATAAGTATATCGTGACCCTCCTGGCGAAGCAATTTACAGCCAAGATGGTCTCTGCAATTACTCGTGAAGTGGCTCTGCAGGGAATGAACATTGATGCTCTGGACCGTCTTACAGGGCGTATTCCACTGATTGAGACGGAGCGTGTTCCCAAAGCAAGTATCGAGATTTCGTTGAGAGGTACCCCTCGGGATAGGGAAGAGCTGCAGCGGAAGTTTATGGAGGTGGCGAATAAATATCAGGTGGATATCTCTTTCCAGCAGGATAGTATGTTTAGGCGTATGCGTCGATTGATCTGCTTTGATATGGACTCTACGCTGATCAAGACGGAGGTGATTGATGAACTTGCCAAGCGTGCTGGAGTTTATGACGAAGTTGCTCATATTACTGAGCGAGCAATGAGAGGTGAGATAGACTTCAACGAGAGCTTTGTGGAGCGTGTAGCTTTACTCAAAGGACTAGATGTATCGGTGATGCGAGATATCGCAGAGAACTTGCCGCTTATGGAGGGCATGGAGCGAACCATGAAGATCCTTAAGAGGGTGGGCTTTAAGATTGCCATACTGAGTGGTGGATTTACCTACTTTGGTAAGTATCTCCAAAGTAAATTCGGCATCGATTATGTCTATGCTAATGAGCTGGAAGTGGTGGATGGTAAGCTGACTGGCCGTCACCTAGGAGATATTATCGATGGTAAGCGCAAGGCGGAGTTGCTGAAGCTGATCGCTCAGGTGGAGAAGGTAGATATCCGCCAGACGGTAGCGGTGGGTGATGGAGCTAATGACTTGCCTATGATCAGTATCGCAGGGCTAGGTATTGCTTTCCATGCAAAGCCAAAGGTGAAGGAGAGTGCACAGCAATCGATTACCACAATGGGGTTGGATGGAATCCTTTACTTCTTGGGATATAAAGACTCTCACTTGGATGAGATAGAGTTTTCAATGTATTGATAAGGAATTGAATAATATTGTATGATACGCCATATAGTGCTTTTTGGCTTCGAGTCCTATCCTAGTGGACAGAGTAAGGAACAGTTTTTGAAGGAGGCGAAGGCAGCTTTTGAGGAGTTGCCACAGCATATTGATTGCTTGAAAAGTCTTAAAGTGAGCTTCAATATCAATCCTAATGAGTCGTACGACCTAATGCTGGAAGGGGTATTGAGTAGTGCAGATGAAATAGAGATTTATGCAAAGCATCCGGAGCATGTGGCTAGAGTGAAGCAGTATATTAAGCCTTTTGTGTCAAAACGAGCTTGCGTGGATATAGAAGAGTAGTGGATCGGTATTATTTTCGTTCGCCTGTAGGCATAGTGGAGTGCCTACTAGAGGAGAGCGGGAAGATACTATCTTGTAATCCTTGCAAAACTGCTGACAATTCACTTATTAAGTATGCCATAGAAAGCCACCCAAAGCTAGCCGATGCATTTAGATGTATCTCGCCAGCGCCACCTCAGTATACTTTAGACCTTTTAGCACCAAGCTGGGCACCTCACTTTTGGTTGACTTTGAGCCAAATACCATACGGTGCCACTCTCTCCTATTCGGAGTTGGCATCTCGTTTAGGACTTAGTAGCGGTTTTGCACGGGTTATAGGTTCTCAGTTGGGAAGGAACAAGCATTTTCTGCTACTACCTTGCCATAGGGTGATAAAATCTGACCATACACTGGGAGGGTATAAATGGGGTACTCAACTAAAGAGAAAGATCTTAGACTACGAACAAAATGGCCAAGCTAATAGATACGAATAGGGTAGATGGACATTTCATGGAGCTGATCATTTGTGAAGAGCTTAGCAAGAGAGGCTTTGTGATTTTGGAACGGAACTACAAGGTGGGGCGACTAGAGATAGATATCATAGCACTGGAGGGAGATGTCCTTTGTTTTATTGAAGTAAAGAGCCGATCCAATCCTATCATTATGTCGGAATTGGATCGACTAGTCACACCTGAACAGCAGAATCATCTCATCTGGGCTTCCAATAGGTATTGCCAAAATCTCAGAAGGGTGAAGTATAAGACAGTCCGCTTTGATTATATTCTAGTCTATGCTCCAGATAAGGTTCATCCAAAGAGTGTCAAGCATATAAGGAATGCTTTTGTCCCAACTGTATGAGGTAATTGTCATAGTGAACAAGCGTTATGGGAGTGGTGTCATTGAGCGCAGTAGGGAATAGTAGGTTGGAGGGAATAAAAGACCTTTGAAGCCTAGAATAACTAATATTTTTTTGGTACCTTTGTATGTAATAGGGGTGGGCTATATGGGGGAGTCTGAGTGAATAAGTACATAGTATATTATGAGTGAAGAATTAATGGCAGGGGTGAGTGGCGTGCCGAATGAGAAAGGTCATTACGACTCATCTAACATCCAAGTTCTGGAGGGGCTTGAGGCGGTACGTAAGCGTCCCGCAATGTATATAGGGGATATCAGTTCTAAGGGATTACACCACTTAGTCAATGAGGTGGTGGATAACTCAATTGATGAAGCGATGGCTGGCTATGCTAGCCATATTGAAGTGGAGATCAATGAGGATGACTCTATATCAGTGCATGATGATGGGCGCGGAATCCCAGTGGATAGGCACGAGAAGCTCGGGAAGTCGGCTTTGGAGGTGGTAATGACGGTACTTCACGCTGGCGGTAAGTTTGATAAAGGCTCATATAAAGTTTCTGGAGGTCTCCACGGTGTGGGTGTCTCTTGTGTTAATGCACTTTCGGATAAGCTAATCGCAGAGGTCTACAGAGATGGCAAGATATATAGGCAAGAATATTCTAGGGGTATTCCACAAACCGCAGTAGAGGTGATTGGGGAAACGGATAGGACAGGAACCTCTGTCACATTCCATCCTGATCATTCTATCTTTGTGGTGACAAAGTATGAGTACAAGATACTGGCAGATAGACTTCGGGAGTTGGCTTACCTCAATGCAGGGGTGCGGCTTTCGATTACTGACTTTAGAGATAGAGACGAGGATGGTAATCCAAAGAGCCAGAGCTTTTATTCGGAGGAGGGGTTGAAGGAGTTTGTCCGCTATCTTGATGGTAATAAGGAGCATCTGATGGATGAGGTGATCCATATTGTCAATGATAAAGGGGAGATCCCAGTGGAGGTGGCAATGACCTATAATACCACTTTCAATGAGAATGTCTACTCTTATGTCAATAATATCAATACTATTGAGGGCGGTACCCATCTCACAGGATTTAGACGAGCATTGACGCGCACGCTGAAGAAGTATGCCGATGACTCTGGTCTTCTGGAGAAGGAGAAGGTGGAGGTACTGGGCGATGACTTCCGTGAGGGTCTTACAGCAGTGATCTCTATCAAAGTACAGGAGCCTCAGTTTGAGGGACAGACGAAGACTAAGCTAGGTAATAGCGAGGCGGTGAGTGCGGTGGATACAGCTGTCTCGGAAGCACTGACCAACTTCTTGGAGGAAAACCCTAAGGAGGCCCGGATGATCGTGGACAAGGTGATCTTGGCCGCAAAAGCTCGTATGGCTGCTAAGAGAGCCAGAGAGATGGTACAGCGTAAGGGCCCAATGTTTTCGGGTGGTCTACCAGGGAAATTGGCCGATTGTCGTAGTCGTGACCCTGAGATATGTGAGCTTTTCTTAGTGGAGGGTGACTCGGCAGGGGGTACAGCTAAGCAGGGTAGAGACTCTATGTTTCAGGCTATTTTGCCACTGAGAGGTAAGATCCTCAATGTGGAAAAGGCAATGATGCACCGTGTACTTGAGAATCAAGAGATTCAAGCGATGTATACTGCTTTGGGAGTATCTATCGGTACGGAGGAGGATCCAAAAGCACTCAATATAGATAAGCTAAGGTATCACAAGATTATCATCATGACGGATGCCGATGTCGATGGTAGCCATATTGCAACGCTTCTATTGACCTTCTTCTTCCGCCATATGCGCGTGTTGATTGAAAGAGGGTACGTCTATATCGCTAATCCTCCACTATATCAATGCAAGAAAGGGGATATCGTAAGATACTGCTGGACAGACGAAGATAGAAAAAACTTTGTCGATAACTTTGCCGATGGTGAGGAGAGTAAGGTAACTGTGCAGCGATACAAAGGTCTGGGAGAGATGAATCACGACCAACTTTGGGATACAACGATGGATCCAGAGCAACGCTACTTGAAGCTGGTAACCATGGAAAGTGCCGCTGAAGCCGATGTGGTATTCTCTACCCTTATGGGTGAGGATGTGGTGCCCAGAAGAGAGTTTATAGAGCAAAATGCTACGTATGCCAATGTCGACGCCTAATTGCTCGGCATCTTTATAAAGCATTAATTTTTCATAGGGGGTACAAGGGATGCATCTCTCTTGTGCCCCCTAATTCATAAATGAACTAAGCTATGAAAGACGATCAATTGCTGAGTAAAATAGACTTCTCTTTAGAGACCTTACAGCGAGATATTGATAAGGTCAATCCGAACTCAGGGAAGAAGCCTGTTATTGGCATTTCTGCTAACCATAATCATCTGGATGAAAATAGGCTCACTCATACATATGGTGATTGTATTCGTCATGCCGGTGGAATCCCTTTGATGATCCCGCAGACCACTGATTTAGAGCTTCTATTGGCTACGCTAGGTCGATGTGATGGATTGGTGTTATCGGGGGGTTGTGATATCCACTCTTTGTGGTGGGGTGAGGAGCCTGCTCCTGGTGTAAATACCATTGATCATCTCAAGGACTATTACGACTTGGCTCTTGTGAAGTGTGCGATCAAGTGGAATATACCTATCCTAGGCATATGTCGGGGCTTACAGATCCTAAATGTAGCACTAGGAGGTACCTTAATTCAAGACCTAGCCAGTAAGGATAACCTCATTAACCATAATCAAACCGCCTCGAGGTATGAGGTTTGGCATAAGGTATATATTTCGCCGAATAGTCGGCTCCAGAGAATTTTGAGGGAGGAGGATTTGTTGGTCAACTCTTTTCACCACCAAGCAGTAGGTGTTGTGGCACCAGGTGGTACAGTATGTGCTACCTCTAGCGATGGAGTTATTGAGGCGGTAGATTATTATCCTGAATACAATGCTCTAGGAGTACAATGGCATCCTGAAGCGTTGGCTTGGGAAGGAAAGACGGCACATCACCATCTTTTTACCCACATAGTTGATGAAGCGAAGCTTTATCAACACGCTCGCGCTTTCCATAAGCACCATTTGACGCTTGATTCGCACGTGGATACCCCTTCTATATTGGTGGGAAATCCTTGTGCCGAAAACTTACAGCCTAAAGTGGATTATAGTGGAATGATTACTGGTGGACTGGACCTCGTCTTTATGGCTGCCTATGTACCTCAGGGTTCGGAGAAGCCTTTTGAGCAAGTCCTCGAGATGCTGGAGACAACGGATGCTTATGTGACAGCACATCGGGAGGATATGAAGCTCATTTATGACACAACTACTGTGCCTCATGCAAAGAGGATGGGTCTAGTGATGGTCTGTAAGGCGGTGGAGAATGGGTACGCAATCGGGAATGACTTGCACAAACTAGAAGAGTTGGCTCGAAGAGGGGTGAAGTATATGACGCTTTGCCACAATGGTGACAACTTGATTTGTGACTCGGCTATGAAGAGTAACCTAACCCATGGAGGTCTTAGTGACTTTGGGGTGGAGGTAGTGCGTGAAATGAATCGCCTAGGTATTGCTGTTGATGTCTCTCACGCCTCGGATAGTACGGTGGCTCATGTACTGGAGATAAGCAATCGACCAATTATAGCTAGCCATAGTTCCTGTAGGGCCCTCTATAACCACCCAAGGAATCTACCAGATGAGTTACTCAAGGCTATTGCAGAAAAGGGTGGCGTCATCCAACTATGTATGTACCATGGCTTCCTCAAGGAGCAAGGAGCTACTATAGCAGACTTTGTGGATCACATTGAGCATGCCATCAACATTGTGGGAGCGGATCATGTAGGAATTGGTACCGACTTTGATGGCGGTGGTGAGGTGATAGGATGCAGAAGTACCTCCCAATTACTGAGGGTTACTATGGAGATGATGTCTCGAGGACTTGCTATAAAGCAACTAGAAGGCATATGGGGAAAGAATTTACTAAAAGTTATACTCTAATTTTATTACCTTTGCACACAAGTTTATTGATTTATCCAATACACATAACTCATTATGAATAAAATCGTATCTAGGGAAAACCTATCCGAAAGAGTGGTAAAGTTCGTCATTGAAGCCCCTCGAATTGCAAAGTCTCGTAAAGCAGGGCACTTTGTAATTGTTCGCGTTGGTGAAAAGGGGGAGAGGATCCCACTTACTATTGCTGATTCAGATGTTGATGCCGGCACGATCACATTGGTGGTACAGAATGTAGGACGGAGCTCCAGCAAGCTCTGTGAGCTACACGAGGGTGACTATGTTACCGATGTGGTAGGTCCACTTGGACAAGCTACAAAGATTAAGAAGTATGGCACGGTGATTTGTGCAGGTGGAGGAGTGGGGGTAGCCCCATTGTTCCCTATTGTACAAGCAATGCACAAGGCCGGTAATCGGGTGATTGTAGTTCTCGCTGCGAGGAATAAAGACCTAATCATACTGGAGAAGGAGATGAGGGCTAATTCGGACGAAGTGGTGATTATGACTGATGATGGTTCCTCGGGAAAGAAGGGACTCGTCACTGCCGGAATTGAGGAGGTGCTTCAGCGTGAGCACGTGGATCTGTGCGTCACGATTGGCCCTGCCATAATGATGAAGTTTGTGGCGGAGCTAACTAAGAAGTATGAGGTGCCAACATTTGCTAGCCTCAATACAATTATGGTGGATGGGACTGGCATGTGTGGCGCGTGCCGAATTACCGTGGACGGGCAGACAAAGTTTGTATGTGTGGATGGTCCGGAATTTGATGCACACAAGGTGGACTTTGATGAGATGCTAAAGCGTATGAATGCATTTAAAGACCAGGAATTGATCAATAGATAAGCGTATATGGAACTTGTAAAAGAAAGAAGGGCACAGGAGTGGCGTGAGCAACTCAGAAAAAGCATGAGTGCCAAGGATAGAATGGCCCTTAAGAGGGTGGAGATGCCTTCACTTGATGGTAAATATAGAGCGACTAATCATGAGGAGGTGAGCCTCGGACTTACTGATGAGATGGCTCTTCAAGAGTCTAAGCGATGTCTTGACTGTGCCAGTCCTACCTGTATGGAGGGATGTCCTGTAAGCATTCATATTCCAAGCTTTTTGAAGTATGTAGAAGCCGGAAAGCCTCTTGAGGCGGCTAAGATTATTCGAGAAACTAGCTCCCTTCCTGGTGTCTGTGGTCGAGTATGTCCGCAAGAGAGACAATGTGAGAGTAAGTGTATTTATACTCAGAAACTGAAGAAGCCAGCAGTGGCCATTGGCTTCTTGGAGCGCTATGTATCTGATTACGAAAGAGAGACGATCCTATCTGGCAAAGCTGGTGAAGAGCACGAGAAGATTGTCCCCAATGGCATTAAGGTGGCTGTAGCGGGGTCAGGTCCTGCTGGTCTATCTTGCGCTGGTGATTTGGCTAAGTGGGGATATGATGTCACGGTCTTTGAGGCGCTTCATGAATTAGGTGGCGTACTTAGATATGGTATTCCAGAGTTTAGGCTCCCTAATGATATTGTAGACTTTGAGATTGATAAGCTCAAAGCCCTTGGCATCAAGTTTGAAACCAATGTGATTGTTGGCAAGACTGTTTCTTATCAAGACTTACATGACGAGGGATTCAAAGCAATATTCGTAGGTAGTGGAGCTGGCCTGCCAAGGTTTATGCATATTCCTGGAGAGAACCTGGTGGGTGTGATGTCGAGTAATGAGTACCTGACGCGTGTCAATCTAATGCATGCAGGGCAGCCTGGTGCTGATACCCCTGTATCTCACGGCAAGAGAGTGGCGGTAATAGGTGGTGGTAATACCGCTATGGACTCTGTTCGTACCGCTCTCCGTCTTGGCGCAGAGCGTGCCATGATTGTCTATCGTCGTAGCGAAGAGGAGATGCCAGCTCGTCTGGAGGAGGTACATCACGCTAAGGAGGAAGGGGTGGAATTTATGACGCTCCACAATCCTGTAGAGTACGTAGATGATGGTACTGGTAAGGTTTGTGCGATGAAGGTTCAGAAGATGGAGCTTGGCGAGCCGGATGCCTCTGGTCGTCGCAGTCCTATTCCAATCGAAGGGGCTATTGAAGAGATTCCAGTGGACCAAGTAGTAGTTAGTGTGGGGGTATCTCCAAACCCTATCATCCCAAATAACTTTGAAGGACTTAATATCTCTAAGCGGGGCACTATTATCGTAAACGAAGAGAGTAGTCAGAGTGACTTGAGTGATGTTTTCGCTGGTGGTGACATTGTACGAGGAGGGGCAACTGTGATTCTTGCTATGGGTGATGGTCGTAAGGCGGCTGCAGGAATGCACAAATACCTACAAAGCCTTCAGTAGTACCGTCGCCATTCACTAAGTACTAATATGACAGAGGGGGTATTGAAACTCACACGTTTTAATATCCCCTCATTTTTTGCTATCTTTGCAACCGAGTTATTACAAAGTTTAATTGAATAGAGTTTATAATGAAAGATAAAGTTAGTTATGCCCTAGGCTTAAGTATGGGCCACAATTTCAAGGCAGAGGGCTTTGAGGTTAAGAGCGCTGAGGACTTTACCAAGGGCCTACTAGACGTTTTAGAGGAGAAGGAAAAGGCAATGACGATGGATGAAGCTAGAGAGGTGTTAAATGCCTATCTAACTAAAGTCCATGAGGAGCGTATAGAGCTAAATAAGAGTGCCGGAGCTGAGTATCAGCTCGTAAATAGCCACAAGGCGGGGGTAACTACATTGCCATCTGGGGTACAATATGAGATCCTAGTGAAGGGCGATGGCGAAAAGCCTAAACTTACAGATAGCGTGAAGTGCCACTACCACGGTACCCTTATTAATGGCGTGGTATTCGATAGCTCGGTTCAACGTGGCGAGCCAGCTACATTCCCAGTGAATGGAGTGATACAAGGGTGGCAAGAGATTCTTCAATTGATGCCTGTGGGCTCGAAGTGGAGGGTGACCATCCCATACCAGCACGCATACGGCGAGCATGGTGCAGGCCAGATGATTGAGCCATATAGTACTCTTATCTTTGATATTGAGTTACTTGATATAGTAAAATAATAAATACAAACAAATTAATATTTTAAGCGATGAAAAAGATTTTATTAGGTGGAGCAACTATCCTATTTTCAGTAGGAATGCTTCTTTCTTCTTGTGGTGGTAAGGTGAAGCCTGCAAAGTTTACCAGTGACACTGATAGCGTATCTTATGCTATTGGAGTGCTTAATGCTTCACAAATGAAAACTTACTTCCAGCAAGATTCTACTATAAAGCTTGATGATTTGATTCAGGGAATCATTGATGGAGCTTACGAAAAAGGTGGAAAGTCATCTTCTTACATGCAGGGCTACGGAATGGGTGATAACTTCCGTCAAGGAATTGAGCAAGATACCACTATTAATCTTGACAATTTCATTGCAGGTGTTGTAGCTGAGCTTCGCGATAAAAGCGTTATTGACCAAGATGCAGCCAATAGAATTCTTCAGGAGTTTCAAGTGAAGATGCAGCAGAAGCAAGCTGAGGAAGCACGTCTTGCTAACGAAAAGAAGGTAAATGCTGAGAAGAAAATACTCGAAGAACTCGCAGCTGATGCTGATGTTCAAAAGACTGAGAGTGGTCTGATGTATAAGGTTGAAACTATGGGTACTGGTATTAAGCCAAGTGCTGATGATACTGTTACTGTTCACTACAAGGGTACTGATGTACTTGGTGAGGTATTTGACTCTTCTTACGATCGTAATGAGCCAGCAGAATTCCCACTTAATGGCGTGATCAAAGGCTGGACTGAGGGCTTCCAACTTATGCCAGAGGGTTCTAAGTTTACTCTTTGGATTCCAGGTAACCTAGCTTACGGTGAGATTGGTGAACAAACTTATGGTCCTACAGGACTTCTAAAGTTTGAGTGCGAATTGATCAAGGTGACTCCTGCCAAGAAGTAAGGAAGTCATATTGCACTACATTAAAAGCGGTCTATCTAGCTTAGATAGACCGCTTTTAATGTATATAGGTTATCCAATTGGCCGGATCAACTCTCGTAGTAAAAAGTCACTATCACACAAACTGGATACTAGAACCAGTATCCTGAGTCGGTGTGTCCGGAATCGTCATGAAGGCGAATGAGGATCTCCTCCAATGCCTCTTCCTGGGTAATTCCATACGCATATGCAATTGAATTAAGGTATTTCATATCGCTTTCAGTCATATTCTCTAGTTCGTAGTGCTCTACCGCCTCGTATCCATGAGCAAAAATGGTCACTGGTATTGTTAGTTCCACAAGCTTTTTACCTTGTGTGGGTAATTGATAGTAGCGGTATGGGCTACCGCTTGATAACTTCCCTATAGAAGTGAGGTCGGAGAGGGTGATATGTAGAGAGCATTCAGAGCGGGGTACAGAGAACCCTAGGTAGCCTTTGTATCCGATAGGGTTGGTTGAACCTACTACCTTAGCTCCATCTTTGATCCGTGCCGATAATGGATCGGTGTCGCAGTATATATAGGTAATGAACTCAGCAGACTCTTTATATTTGTCCACTTCATTTTTATCTCCATCAAAAGTAGGGTGGGTATCTGAAACAGTAAAAAAGTGCTGAAGTCGTTTTGAATGATCTCCACCGAGAACTTTATCAGTTATCTGATTACCTTGAGCATCATAGTACTCTACCCAGAAACCGTAAGCAATCGCTATCTTTTTGCTTAGCTCGCTATCATTATTGATTTTTGGATCGTGCTCTCCGATGCCGCCTACTGCACAAAGATGTTGCTCAGAGGTGGGAGATAAGAACATTGAGCCATCCGGCCCTTTTTCAAATATAAACCTATGAAAGCGTCGCATATATTTTTGTCCCTTTGCGTCTGCAGTTTGGTGAAAACCATAGGTGCCGTGTAAATGTCCCTCAATGACCACCACCTCCACCTTGGCTACTTCTGGTAGCTCTATTGGAGTTTGAATATTGGGACACTCCACATATTTGCAAGCTACAGCCATAAGAGCTGTAGCAATGAATAGTAATATATTAAGCTTCATATTTTGTGGTTATTTCTTAGATTCCACATTGACTTCAAAGGTAAAGTCGAGGTCATACTGCCCGTTAGCTGTCCATACACTTGGTTGGTAAAATGGCGATACTTTCCCTTCACTGCTAAACTTGCTACCTCTTGCGTGAAGTAACCTAAGCCGTATTTTTAATTGTTCCGTAGGCACCTTAAAAGTCATTACGCCCTTGAGACCAATCGGATTCTCTTTGCCGATCACCTTGGCATCAGTTGAGATAGGGGCATCCCAAGGGTCTGTATCCAAGTACCGATAGTCAATTATTGACGTTGCACTTAGATTGCTTTCTTCAATCTTTGGCATGAAAAAGTGTTGATGTATGCGATCTTCCCCATTAGTTACATACTCACGGTTGATTGATTGCCCCGACTTGCTATAGTGGGTGACTTGGACGAAATAGGGGGTATCAGTCTGGAGAGTAATCACTTTGCTCTGTCGCCATTCGCTCGCTTGCGAGGCTATGATAGAGGCCGATGGCTCACCCGAAGGGATGAATTTATCCCCTTTCATAGCTCCAAGAGTGAAAGTTATCTCTATTTTATGTGTGTCCTGATGATTCTTTTGCTTTGTTTCATCCACCGCCTCTTTTGGTTTGCAGCTTGTTGCCATTATTAGAATAGCGGATAGGGCTGCGAAAAGTAATTGTCTTGTTTGCATAATCTTTATTCAGTTAAAAGTTGTATGATATTGAAAATTGTATGTTCATTCCTAAGTCATGAGCGTAGTAGCGTGCCAAGTTGGTGTACTCCTTGTACTCCTTATTGAATAGGTTCTCGATGCTAAGTCGGTAGATGATATCACTATTCTTTGCTATTCCACCTTGAGTAAAACCCACATTGAGACCTACCAAATGGTAGGCTGGTGGGGCAAACTTAATAAGGTCGGTATCAGGGTCAAATCGCTTTTGCTCAGCTACGAATTTGTGATGTAGTGAGATGGAAGCTTTGTGCCTTCCTCCCAAAACTTCCCACTCTCCCTTGATCTCCTCACGTATGTGGAATGGAGGCATATAAGGGAGGTAGCGTCCTGTAGATTGCTCGTTAGCCCATATCATGCCACTCGAAATAGTGTAGCTTAGCCATAAAAGGGGGTATACTGTAACTTCTGCATCTACCCCATGAAGTGCCGCTGATGTTTGTTTGATAGCGAATAGTGGATAGGTGCCCGATACTAGAGTGCGATAAGCTTTCGTAGGTTCTTGGTAAATATAATTATTGACCCACTGTAGGTACCCCTCTATATCAGCGTGCAACCAACTATTGAGGTAACTCAATGAGGCTACCCACTTAAATACTCTTTCGCTCTTTAGGTCCTTGTTGCCGATCATATAAATACCCCGCTCCATATCTAGACCATTGCTATACAACTCCGAAACATGAGGGGCTCTCCAAGCACTTCCAATCTGACTTCTAAGCGTTAGGCCGTTGGCAATTTCGGCATATCCTCCGATAGAGTAGGTGAGGTTATTTTGGTGCTCAATGCCTCCATAGTTTTGTCCATCATAGTCTATTCCTACTGCCTCAGTGCGTTGTCCATCCCCTCTAATCCCGATCTCTACACCCCACATATCTGTGTGGTACTTTGTAATTGTATAGACTCCCCATCCTCCTTGTACATAGTTGGGGATCATGGGGACCACGCCAGTCCCTGGTTTGTTGTAATTATCCGTGAAAGTACCTAGTATTCCACTCTCTACCTCAAGGTGCTTATTAGCAGTATAGTGCCAAAGAAATTCACCTTCCACATTTTGTAATACAAGTGCAGATTCTGGTACGTGACTCAGTTTATTCCTTCTCAGATGATATTCGTTTCGAAGGTTGAGTTGATAGGCGATCATTCCCTCAAAACGATGTCGATTATTAGGGGTATAACCCATTTTTAGCTTTGCAAGACTATGGGAAGTAGTATGGTACCCATAATCTATTTTACGGGTAAATGGGGTAATGACATCTTGGGGAGGCCTTCCCATTTCAATACGTTCCTTTAATAAGTCTACATTCCCCATCTGTGCACCAAAGTAGGTGCCCTCTTTCTCTTGTAGAGAGCTGATAAGTAGCTCAGCTTCTAATGCAGTGCTTCGCCAACCTAGTTGCCCCAGCATACTCCACTGACGTTGTCCTGTATTATTGAGCAGATATTGAGCTGTTCTCTTGTCACCGCTATTGCTGTAGTCGCTGAGAACTCTCCATGCGAGGTGAGGTCCCATCCCTTTTTCAAGCTTTCCAGATAGCCCATAAGCAAGCCCATTAGTGGTTCCATACAGAGTCGTTGACCCTTTAATACCCTCTTGAGTATAAGGGAGAGATGCTTGCTCTACAATGATAACACCCCCAAGGGCATCCGCACCATAACGAACACTCTCAGCACCTTTTAATATGGTCACACGACCAGCTTGGGCAAGGGCTATTTCTGGTGCGTGCCCCTGCCCCCACTGCTGGCTTTTGTGCCTCACTCCATTGTTGAGGATGAGAATACGCTCCCCATACATTCCATGGATTACTGGTTGAGATGATGAAACCCCATTGGAGATAAGGCTCACACCTCTTACCCCTTGTACTGCCTCCCCTAGGTTTTTGCCCATTTGCATGCCTAGAGTGAGGGCACCAATACTCTGACCCACTGCCGTACGTCTTGTGGTATTTCCTTCAGTAGTTACCACCACTTCTCCCAAAGCTTCAGCAATAGGTGTCATGTGGATTACTCCACCTTTGCTTCTCCTCAGTTTGTCTATTGATAGGCTTATCTTTTGATATCCGATGTAGCTAAAACTCACCGTCGTATTTGCTGCCAATCCTTGAGGCAAATCAATATTGCCCTCTTCATTTGTGACATTTCCTTCCCTACCGTAATGGACTAACACTCCTGGAAGAGGCTGTAGCGTCTCATCATCAATTACCCTAATGAGTAGCCCTTTTGATCTCTCTTGTGCAGAGATGTTAGCTCCACCATTCACCATGGCAAGAGCAATGAGGAGGAAAGGGATAATCCTCCTAAATATTAAGTTCATATGATATGTGATTTCCTAATTCCGTAGCAGTAGACCAAGTCTTTACACCACAATAATTGATGAGGCACAAGGACTTACGTTACTTGCTACAACTACTAACTACTAATCTCTAGCAATCAATAGCAAGGATAGGAGGTGCACGAAGTAAGGGGTGCGAAAATGGATAGGAGGTGATTAGTGAAATATCATCGGGGTACTGATACTCAGTGCTACCGAAATGTACTATTTGTGCTTCGGATTGATCACAACAATCAAAAGGGGAGTTGCCAAAGACTAGCAGGATACACTCCTCCTCACCTCCTGTATTTGTGTTGTCGGTAGAGGTGGCATGATGTAATAGGTGCTCTGGGGATAGAGTATGCATACCCATAGCTCCTCCGAGCCAGAGTAGCACTACAAAGAGAGCGGCAGCGATCCATTCTCTCTGATGACCTAAATATCCGAATATACTATCTCTCCTTTTCACGCCACAAAGATAAGAATATATATTCTAATTTTGAAGTCTTTTATTGCCATTATTTGTGTACCTATTCAGGAATAGATTACAAGAAGTGTCAACACTTTCAGGAATAACGGGTGACTGGTGTGTACTATTTTCAGGAATACCACATGCTCTTTTCAAGGATACCGCATCAACCTCTTATTCCGTATGCGTGCGGAATGAATTCCGCAGGGCTACGGAATAGATTCCGTACGCATGCGGAATACGTTCCGCAGGTATGCGGAATATACGTTTGCTATACCATCGCATTTCTGAACGTGTAGGCACTTCGTCTTCTCTATTCCTGAATGACTACACACATTGAGAGCAAATGATGAGTCCTAGATTAGGTTGTCCGACCCGCAAGGGGTCGTAGGATAGGGGGGATGACTGTTAATCCCCCAGTCGTTCGGGGCTAACGCCCCTCCGACGTGGGGGCTAAGATCCGTCGGACCTCCAAGGAGGTCCTTTTCCTTAGGCATTCCACTAAAAACTATGGGGAAAACCTTTCTAATGCGTAACCCCTGGATTTATAGTTAATATATTTTTGAGTTTCTAAAAATATAGCTACATTTGGAGAACTTAAGTGATTGCGGACTTACTTTTTGCTGTACACCCTCTACAGCCATTTTCTTCGTTCGCAGTCATTACGAAGGAGAAGGATGTAACCTCCTCTTCATTGATTATATTAACGACATAACCTACTTGATGTGACGGAAGTTGTATGGATGAAGTATTAAAAGAAAAGAAAATAGGGCTTTTTATCCCTTGTTATATTAATGCGGTCTACCCCGATGTGGGGATAGCTTGTTATAAGCTACTATGCTCTTTAGGGCTTGATGTAGACTATCCAATTGACCAAACTTGTTGTGGACAACCTATGGCCAATGGTGGCTACCAATCCAAGTCCAAGCACTTAGCTGAGAGATTTGACAAACTATTTAAGGAGTACGATTATATTGTAGGGCCTTCTGCTAGTTGCGTTGCGTTTGTGAAAGAGTTTCACCCTCAGATTCTAGGTCGACCAGTTCACGAGTGCCATTCCTCAGAGCATATCTACGACATTACTGAGTTTTTACACGATGTGGTGAAGCCAGAAAAATTTGCTTCAAAGTTTCCACACGTTGTCAGCATACACAATAGCTGTCACGGTGTAAGAGAATTGGGACTATCAGCTCCATCGGAACGTACTGTGCCCTACTTCAATAAAATCAGGGCACTACTTGAAAAGGTGGAGGGGATAACTGTAAAGGAGCCAAGTCGGCTTGATGAGTGCTGTGGTTTTGGAGGGCTATTTTCTGTAGAAGAACCCGAAGTCTCAGCTTGTATGGGACGTGACAAAGTTAATGACCATATTGCTACTGGTGCTGAATACATTACTGGGGCTGATAGCTCATGTCTGATGCATATGCAGGGCGTGATCGATCGAGAAAAGCTTCCAATTCGCACGATACATTTTCTAGAAATCCTAACCGCTAATCTATAAAGATCTACTGAGTTATGAGTACACAGCATGCCAAAGCTGCTAAAACCTTTTTAGCCGATAAGAAAAATGCCAAGTGGCACGATGAGACCCTTTGGCTCGTTCGTCAGAAGCGTGATAATCTGAGCAAGCATATTCCTGAGTGGGAGAAGCTAAGAGAGACAGCCCGTGATATAAAGATGTATAGCACCTCTCACATGGAGGAGCTAATTGAGGAGTTTGAGAAAAATGCCACCGCCAATGGGTGTATCGTCCACTACGCAAAGGATGCCGAGGAGTATCGTAAGGTGATCTATGATATTCTCTCAAGTCATGGGGTGAAGAAGATGGTAAAGAGTAAGTCGATGCTCTCCGAGGAGTGTGAGCTGAATAACTATCTATTTTCCAAAGGCATAGATGTGGTAGAGAGTGATCTAGGGGAGCGTATCCTACAATTGATGCATGCCCATCCTAGCCATATTGTACTCCCTGCAATACACATTAAGCGTGAAGCTGTAGGCAAACTATTTGAGGAGAAGCTAGGGAGTGAGAAGGGTAACTTTGACCCTACCTATCTGACCCACCAAGCTAGGAAATCACTTCGTGAGGACTTCCTCAGTGCCGATGCAGCTATGACGGGAGGCAACTTTGCTGTGGCTGAAACTGGTGAGGTGGTGGTATGCACCAATGAAGGGAATGCCGATATGGGTATGTCTTGTCAAAACCTTAATATTACCGCGTTTGGCATTGATAAATTGATCCCCAACCTTGATAGCCTTGCAGTATTTACAAGACTCTTAGCTCGATCTGCTACTGGCCAGCCAAGCACTACCTATACCTCGCACTTCGGAAAGCCACATCAGGGTGGGGAGCAACACTTTATACTAGTAGATAATGGACGTACGGACATTCTAGAGCAAAAGGAGCACCGTAAAGTACTCAATTGTATACGTTGTGGTGCCTGTATGAATACTTGCCCCGTGTATCGTAGAAGTGGTGGCTACTCTTATAGTTACTTTATTCCAGGGCCTATTGGTATCAATCTTGGTATGCTAAAGGATCCTGATAAGCACTCAGGCAATGTGTCGGCATGTTCGCTCTGCCTTTCTTGCTCCAATGTATGCCCAGTGATGATTGATCTAGGAGAGCAGATATATGTGTGGCGACAAAAGTTGGATAAGTTGGGCCAAGCCAATAAGGAGAAGAAGCTGATGGTTAACGCAATGACCCCTGTATTCAATAGCCCGTTTATGTTTAATACTGCCATCAAGATGGCACCAGTTGTCAATCATCTCCCTCGACCTCTTATCTATAATGGCTTGAATGCTTGGGGTGAGGGTCGTGAGTTGCCAAAGTTTACTAAGCAGTCATTCAATAGCTGGTGGAAGGAGCATCATAAAAAATAAAGTACTATTATGGATCAAAGCAAACAAAAGATATTAGACAATATAAGGCGTCACACCCATGAGAAGTATGAGATGCCAGACCTTAGCTTTCAACATATCACCTACGAAGATAAGCTTCAAACCTTCCTGAATATTTCGGCTGGAGTAGGTGGGCGTGCAGAATTGCTGGGTGAAGGTGAGACTGTAGACCAAGCTATTCAACGACTTTATCCCGATGCCAAGAGAGTGGCTTCCAACCTTCCTGAAGTCCATGTAGCTACTTATAATCCTGATGAGATTGACACTCCGCGAGAGCTTAATGGGACGGACCTTGTGGTTATTCGCGGTGAGTTCGGAGTGTGTGAGAACGGAGCTGTTTATATAGAGCAATCATATAAGCATCGTGCGATCTACTTCATTGCAGAGGCAATGGTGATCATACTAGATCGTAATGCACTCGTGGATACGATGCATGAGGCCTATCAAAAGGTGCCAAAAGAACTCACCAATGAGTTCCGTGGGTTTATCTCTGGTCCTTCAAAAACTGCTGATATTGAGCAAGCCCTAGTGAAAGGAGCACACGGTGCTAGAGAGACCGTGGTGTTACTCGTGTGATTGAGCAACTATCATTATCCAACAATAGATAAATATGAGCGTATTATTTTCTATTCTTCCGATTGTCCTCCTTTTCGTCTTGATGCTCGGCTTTAAGATGGCAGGACACAAAAGTGCCCTTATCACCTTGATCGTTACCATTCTTATAGCCCTTTTCCTTCCGAATCAATTTGATTTTGCACCAGAAGGGTATGAGCAGAGTGGGGTATGGTGGGCTGTGCTAGAGGGATTTCTTAAAGCGACCTTCCCGATCTTGATTATCATACTGATGGCTATTTATAGCTATAATGTACTGCTTAAGAGTGGTGACATAGAGATTATTAAGCGTCAGTTCACATCACTTTCTGATGACAAAGGGGTCACCGTGCTTCTCCTAGTATGGGGATTTGGTGGTTTGCTAGAGGGGATGGCAGGATTTGGAACTGCCGTTGCGATTCCAGCTGCTATCCTAATCTCTTTGGGATTCAAGCCTGGCTTTAGTGCTTTAGTTTCGCTGATAGCTAATAGCGTACCTACAGGATTTGGTGCTGTTGGCGTGCCTGTGACAACTCTTGCGAATGAAGTCTCTGCGAGTGGTGTTGCAACACAAGAAGAGATCTTGGATATCTCTTCTAAGGTGGTTGTGCAACTCTCCCCACTGATGATTATTTTGCCCTTTATTATTCTGTTTTTAACTGATAGTAGTAAGAAGGCGCTGGGCAAGAATATTGTACTGGCACTACTTGTAGGTATTGTATCACTCGTTGTGCAATTTACATCAGCTAGATATTTAGGAGCCGAGACTCCAGCTATCTTTGGAAGTATTGCTTCTATCTTTGTAATCATACTATATGCTAAGCTATTTACTAAGAGTGGCAAGAAGGTAGAGGAAGAAAAGGTATCCACCAAGGCAAACCTTAGGGCTTGGAGTGTGTACTTTTTCATCCTCCTATTTATTGTGCTCAGCGGTCCACTAGTTCCTAGTATCAATGGATTCCTTAAGAGTACCCTTGTAAGTAAAGTTCACTTGCCCATATATCCTGAAGGGAAGTTCTTTACCTTTGGATGGATCTCCAATGCTGGGCTTATGCTCTTTTTGGGTAGTGTAATTGGTGGACTTATTCAAGGGCTGAGTGTAAAGACCTTGCTCACTGTATTAGCTGAAACGGTGGTCAATCTCCGAAAAACAGTGGTGACCATTCTAAGCCTAGTGGCTATTGCTTCTGTGATGGGATACTCGGGTATGATATTGGTGATTGCGTCAGCGCTTGCGTCAGCTACAGGTGCCTACTACCCTCTCTTTGCACCACTGATAGGTGCTATCGGTACCTTTGTGACAGGTAGTGATACCTCCTCTAATATCCTATTTGGTAAGCTTCAGGCAAATGTGGCCACTCAGATTGGTTATCCTGACCCTAATTGGTTGGCAGCAGCGAATACTGCAGGAGCTACTGGAGGTAAGATCATCTCCCCACAGAGTATTGCTATAGCAACTGCATCGTGTGGTATGGAGGGTGAGGATGGTAAGATTCTTGCCTCTGCACTTCCCTATGCCGTGGGCTATATTGTATTGGCTGGCCTTATGGTGTACTTCTCAGTCGGAGTTATCTAGATCTTTCTCTGACTTTTGAAAGGTACTTTGCAATAGATTAATTACTTGAAAGCAAATGGTTTAATGCGATATTATCAAGGAGTTTATGCTAAAATAGCTCTCTTAAAGCAGAAATCATAGCTTTAGTATTTTGTCATATAGATTTTTGTAGTTATCTTTGCGGAGCCTTAGGGAAGTTGCTTAGGGCGTGAGTGACCTATGGTGTAATGGTAGCACAACAGGTTTTGGTTCTGTTTGTCGAGGTTCGAATCCTCGTAGGTCAACTTTTTAGATAGCCTATATATTAAAACGCCTTCTAGGGAATTACCGAGAAGGCGTTTGTTTTATTTCAAAGGTTAAGATTATATGAGTACCAACGAGCATAAACTTTCTGCTACCCCAACCCTCCCCACTCTTATCATGGAGACTTCGTGGGAGGTATGCAATAAGGTGGGGGGCATCTATACTGTACTTAGCACCCGTGTGGCAACAATGATAGAGAAGCATGGAAGAGATTCCCTGTTATTTATAGGACCAAAGCTTGAGACTCCACAGCGAGACTTTATCCCTTCTAGAAAAAAGAGTGATCTTGAGTTGGCTGATAAGCTCTTCTCTGAAACCGGGATTAAGGTACTTTTGGGGAGTTGGGATGTTGTCGGCAAGCCTCGTGTGGCACTTGTAGCTTATCAATCGCTAGCTAGTCAGAAAGATGGGCTATACTATGAGATGTGGCAGGAGTATGGTATTCGTGGAGAGATAGGATATGGCGATTATGATGATTCTTGCCTCTTTAGCCTTGCCGTTGCAAAAGTGATGAAAGCATACATTATGCTTTTCCCATCTGAGTATCCTTTGGCCATATTCAATGAGTGGACAACTGGCATGGGGCTCCTAGCACTTCGGAAGTGGGCTCCTCAGATTTACACACTATTTATTACTCATGCTACCTCTGTAGGACGTTCTATAGCTAGTAATGGGAAGCCATTATATAGCCAATTACCTAATTATGACGGCAATCAAATGGCCGAAGAACTTGGCGTGATGTGCAAGCATCAGGTGGAGTATGCAGCTGCTCATGTGGCAGATGTCTTTGCTACAGTCAGTGAGGTAACAGCACTTGAAGCTGCAAAGTTAATAGGTCGTGAGCCAATGGTGCTTCCTAATGGTTGGGAGGAGGGGGTGATACCTTCTGGATACCAATTGCGCAAATTACGCCAAGGAGGAAGAAAGGCTATTTATCATCTCGCAGAGACGCTTTATGGAACTAAGCTAAGCGACGATCCATTTATAGTAGCTACTTCTGGTCGTTGTGAATATCGTAATAAAGGGCTGGATGTGTTTATTGATGCTTTGAGGCGACTTCATAATATGGACTTAACTCGCGATATTGTGGCATTAATATTGGTGCCTAGTTGGGTTAAAGCTCCTAGGCCTGAGCTCCAAGCAGCTTTAGCTAGTGACAAAGCTACTACGCTTGCGATGCAGATGCCGTACGTTACTCATGAGCTTAATGATGGATTGGGCAATCAAATTTTGGCACACCTCCATTCTTTAGCTGAGAATTGGGGGCAAAATATCTATCCAATATTTATTCCAGATTACTTGGATGGTGCTGATGAGGTGCTTAATATTACCTATTATGACCTTTTACCGGCTGTAGACTTAACGGTATTTGCTAGCTACTATGAGCCATGGGGGTATACACCATTAGAAAGCGTTGCTTTTGGGGTGCCGACACTTACAACGGACAAAGCTGGTTTTGGTATGTGGGCTATGGAGACCAATACCAAGAACTGTCTGAGGTATGGAGCTAAGGCTCTAGAAAGAGAGGACGATGGATTTGAGAGCTTGGCGGAGAGCATTGCTCAAAAGATTGCACGATTCTCTTCTTTTCCTAAAGAGATGGTCGCACAAAGCAAGCAACGTGCTAAGAAATTAGCTCAGAAAGCGAGTTGGCACTGCTTCTATGCCCAATATTTAGAGGCCTATAGTGAGGCAATCAATCGGAAACCATCTAAAGAGAATTGAGCAGATGTGTAAGTTTTCATTCATTATCCCGATATACAATAGGCCAGATGAGCTACGGGAGTTATTAGCTTCTTTTGTTTCACAAGAGCAGGTAGAAGGTATTGACTATGAGGTGATCGTGGTAGAAGATGGCTCTACCAACGACTCTGAAGATGTGGTAAGTGTCTCGGGATTGCCTGTGAAGTATATTGTGCAGGAAAATACCGGCCCTAGTGGTGCTAGAAATAGAGGTGTAAAAGAGGCGAATGGTGAGTGGGTAGTCTTTTTGGATAGTGATGCGGTACTCCCCAATAACTACATTCAGAGGGTAAATGAATACGTAGATAATACAGTTTGCGACTTGTGGGGAGGTCCAGATAGGTCTAGAGAAGACTTTACAATAATACAGAAGGCGATTGACTACTCTATGACCTCGTTGCTCACTACAGGTGGAATTCGTGGCAAGAAAAAGAGTGTTGACCATTTCTATCCACGTACCTTTAATATGGGGATACGTCGGGAGTTATTTAATCAGTTGGGTGGCTTTAGGGATGGTATGCGGTACGGAGAGGACTTAGACCTAAGTATGCGAGCTTTGGAGAATGGTGGAGTTTCTGCTCTATTTGAAGAGGCATGGGTATATCATAAGCGTAGAGTTGATTTCAAAGCTTTTTTTCGACAGATTCGTCAAAGTGGTAAGGCAAGAATTGTCCTAAATCGGTACCACCCTGGCACGCTCAAGTTGGCACACACATTGCCTAGTCTCTTTGTGATATTCAATGTGGCTGTACTACTGACCCTCTCGCCTGTGCTTTATTCCATTTTGCTCCTTTACCCACTTGCTATAGTGGTAGATGTATACACCAAGGGGGGGAGTTTAGAGCTCGCAGGCTATGCTGTAGCCGCTGCCTATGTGCAGCACTTTGCCTATGGGTTAGGGTTCCTTGAAGAGTGGCTATTCCCCAAGACAAATTAGCCTCCTATTTTTAGATGGAGACAAAATAGTATCTTTGCAGAGTATGAGTGATATTGGACATCTATATTATGAGATTGCTGGAATGCCAGTAGTTCTGGAGACACCGAATGCCGATCGTGTATCGCAGCTATTGATCCCCTATGCTCCTTTCCTTTTGAAATGTAGTAAAGGTGTTGAGGCAAAGGTCTGCTTTACGGCAGGGGTAGGGATCTCCATTCCTAGTGATTTAACTCCAATCGATACTGGTGAGTTTGAGGGAGGATGGTCCAAAATATATTGTGATGACCAATACTACTATACAGAGATGGAGCTCTTTGACCATCTCTACTATATGCGTGCTACAAAGGATTGGTCTAAAGTCGAAAGCGATGTGGATCTATTGCAGAAGGATGCTATTTATGTATTGAACTCTTTTTTGATACCAGCTTATGGGATGCAACTCATCAAGTTGAAGGGCTTAAAGATGCATGCTTCTGTAACGATGGTTGATGGAAAAGCTTTGCTCTTTATGGGAACTAGTGGCACAGGAAAGAGTACTCATTCAATGTTATGGAGGAGGTATGTACCTGGTGCACGCTTACTGAATGATGATGAACCTATCATTCGCCTTTTTCCAGATGGAGAAGTAAGAGTGTATGGCGCTCCGTGGAGTGGAAAGACCCCTTGCTATATTAATGAATCGGCAAAGGTGGTAGGAATGGTACTTTTGAAGCAAGCTCCTGAAAACAAGATCTATAGAGGTAAGTTTAGTGAAGCTTTAAGTGCATTGGTGATGTCTACAAGTGTGCTTAGGACAGACAATGACCATCGCAATCAGTCGTTTGAGCTATTGACAGATATTGCCCAGCAGATCCCATTTTATACGTTGGAGTGTAGACCTGATAGAGGGGCTGTGGAGCTAACGTACCCATTATTGTCTAATGATAATTAGTAATCTTATGAAACTTAGAGACGACATCGTAATTCGTAAAGTAGGCAGCGAGTACATTACAGTTGTACCAAGCCCTCAGGGCGTAGGATATAGTTCTGTAGTAACGCTTAATGAGAGTGCTGCTGAGGTTGTCAAGACTTTTACTGGACTTGAATTTAGTGCAGATTTAGTAGCCACTTTTTTGCTGAATAATTATGATGTTGATACTGAGAAAGCCCACGAAGATGCAGTGGCTCTTGTGAAACTTATAGAAAGTTCAGGCTTGATAAGCTTAGAAAATCATTAATTTTTTTCTAGTAGGGAGGGAAATGGAAGATCTGCTCGGTTTGGCAGCGAAAGATTTATCACAAGGATACCGAGTGATAGTAAGAGCCAGTGGTAATAGTATGTATCCTTTGATTCATGATAAGACTGATAAAATAGTTCTAGCACCTATTTGTGCCCGTCTTAAGGTGGGAGAGATAGTGTTGGCTATTAATGATGGCGACTTCATTTTACATCGAATTGTGAAAATATACTCTGACAGCGTATTATTACGCGGTGATGGCAATCCTGCTGGCATAGAGCATATTAAGATTGACTCAATATTAGGAGAAGCAATAGTGATAGTACGGAGTAATGGTAGAGTGATTCATAAAGGGTCGTTACTATGGCGAGGCTTTCAGTATCTTTGGCCAAAAGGTAGCTGGCTTAGGAAAAAGTCTTTGGGGGTCTTACGACGACTAGATTTGATTTAGATTATGGATAGAGCATCGCTACTTTTTATTGAACTATTGAGAGCTTCTATTAGGGGCATTCCATTTGAAAATAATGGCTCCGATTCGGAGTCCACAATTCAGCAGGCACCACATTTATGGCGACTTGCTAAGCAGCATCAGGTGGAGGGAATGATTGCCGATCAATTGCTGACACTCCCCGACTTGCCTATGAATATTTCAGTTCAACTGATGAGCTATCTGCAGGGCTTGGAGAGGCTATCTAATGATATGTCGGCTGTCTTAGCAAAGCTCTATAATGAGTTGGAGGCACTTAATTTTCATTCCATCCTCGTAAAAGGCCATGCTAATGCTGCTCTATATCCCAATCCATTACTGAGAACCATTGGAGATATTGACCTATACTTTCAAGATAAGTCTGATTTTGAAAAGGTTATAGAGATGATGAGTAGGAGGGGATACAAAATTCATAGTGAGACTAAAAATAATAAGTTACTCCATAAGGCGGTGCAAATGGATACCTTCTTACTAGAGTGCCACGGTCAATTGCTCTACTTACCTATGACTTCTAAGAATAAGGTATTTGAAGAGTACTACAGTCAATTACTCAATCACACTGAGAAAAAGGCTATCTTAATTGATAATGTTCCTGTACAAGTATTACCCGCTGAGCTACAGTTAATTCACACCTTTCTCCACTTTTTTGGAGACTTTTTATACGGTGGTGCTAACTTTAAGCGATTATTGGATTGGTACTTTGTGGTGAGTAAGTATGGTCATACTATTGATCAAGACAGATTGTCACGCTTGCTTAAAGAAATGAAGCTAGAGTATCAAGTAGGTCTCTTTGGAGAGCTCTTGCATAGGTGGTTTGAGCTTCCAGAAGAGTCAATTCCATGGAAAAGGCCAGAGAAAACACCTAATTTCCATCGCGATTTAAAATCACTAGAGCATTGCTATTTTGAAAATAGGATGGAGCAGTTAAAGAGTAGATCCTCTCAAGGAAGTGTCTGGCAACAACGCTTTTGGAAGTGGTGGAGTGTAGTGGATCATAATTTCCACTATAGGCATATAATAGGTCATTATGCCTATAAAGCTCCGATGGATATGCTTCTTTTTAGAGCCCAAGAAACTGTGAAAAGAAGATGAAAAAGAAGACAAGGATTATTTCCTTTTTATTAAAAGATTATTGGGTTAGATTGCTCTTAATCTTTCTTCTAGGGCTGGTATCAGTGGGTCTTAGCTTCCTCTTTGTATGGCTTAGTAAGCTATTAATTGATGTGGCTACAGGGGATTCATTGAAGTATGACTTTTGGTTTGTAGTGATATGGTATTTATCACTTATCTTTGGACGAATACTACTGACCACTTGGAATAGATGGTTTTCAACTACCACGTCGGCAAAAATCACTAAAACGCTTCGTGCTAGGCTCTATGACGAGCTACTGTATACTAAGTGGAATGAGCTATCACACCTTAGAAGTGGGGATCTTACTTCAAGGTTACTTCAGGATGCAAAGGAGGTAACTGAATTACTGGTTTGGCAGTTACCTTCCTTGGCAATTGGGGTGATTCAGTTGATTGGAGCATTAGTATTCATGTCCTTCATTGATCCTCGAGTGACGTGGTGTGTCGTCTTTTTTATCCCCTTCGTCTTTTTCTTTAGTCGAATATACTTTAGGAAGATGCGAGTGATCACTCACAGAGTGAAAGGACGGGAAAGCGATCTTTTTTCCTACTTTAATGAGGTAGTTCAGCATCAACTAATCATACGGATTTTTGGTCAACAATCTAAGACACTCTCTCAGCTGGGTAAGGGGGAGAAACATTTGGTGGACATGATTAAAGAGCAACTACGCTTCAGTGTATATAGTGGTTTAGCTTTGAAAATAGTATTCACTGGGGGGTATGGAATAGCTATGGTATGGGCCATCTACCGCCTGCACTTAGGGTTGATTACTTTTGGATCGGTAGTAGCTTTTTTGCAATTGGTCTCTTACATTCAATCACCTACCTACAATACCGTAAAGCTATTGCCAGGTATTGCATCTTCACTAACAGCCATTGACAGATTAGAGGAATTGCTTTTGCTCCCTTCGGAATCAAGAGCATCTAAAAATGTAGCCTTCAATTCCATTGATAGTATCCAGGCAAAGAAGCTAAGCTTTAGCTATAAAGGAAGAGAAGAGGTATTGAATCAGGTTGACTTTGAAATCAATCGTGGTGAATTGGTGGCATTAACTGGAGTTACTGGTACGGGAAAAACTACGATTTTCAAGCTCTTGATGGGACTAGAGACTCCTATGAATGGCTCACTGCATTTAGCTCTCTTGGAAGGAAAAAAGGTGGAGATAGACGAACAAACTCGTGATGCATTTGCTTATGTGCCACAAGAGACAGCACTTTTCTCTGGGACGATCAGAGATAATTTATTACTCGGTGCTCCTGAGTCTTCTGAGGAGCAAATGATAGATGCACTGCACTTGGCTGTTGCAGATTATGTATTAGAACTTAGTGAGGGCTTGGATACAGTTCTTACAGAGGGTGGTGTAGGGCTATCGGAAGGGCAGGCACAGCGTATTTCTATTGCACGAGCCTTATTATCTAATAGACCCATATTGCTACTTGATGAAGCAACTTCTGCCTTGGATCCTGAGACGGAGTCTCAATTGCTAGCTAATCTCCAACGATTGACTATTGAAAGAGGTCTAACGACACTATTTATTACTCACAATCCGAAGGTGACAGATCATTGTAACCGCACCCTCAACTTAGCACATGGTAAAATCAACGAATCGTATGAATACAACTAAACTCCTATCAATCATTATTCCAGCCTACAATGTGGCTCCATATATAGGCAAGTGCTTAGATAGTTGCTTAAACCAAGACATTCCACACGATCATTATGAAATTATAGTGGTGGATGATGGGTCGAAAGATGACACAGCACTAGTTGTAAAGCAATATTGTAATGAATACCCTAATATCTCGTATCACTATCAAGAGAATGCGGGGCAAGGCGTTGCTAGAAATGTTGGCCTTAGCTATGCGACAGGTGAATATATATGGTTTGTTGACTCAGACGACTGGATAAGAGAAAATTGTATCAATTCATTGCTTGATTATGTAAGAAAACTCCAGCTAGATATCTGCTTGTTCCCTGTGGCCAAGGTAGATGGAGAAAGGAAAAACATAAAGGATGATTTCGCTCATTTTAATGAAATTGCATACTCTTTAGATGAGTTTGCTGAAATGGGAAAGATGACCTATTCTCCTTGCAACTATTTGTTTTTACGCGTGCTTAGTAGCTCAAATAACATCTGTTTTTTATCGGGAATATATCATGAGGATATAGAGTTTAATACCCGGCTTATCATGGAAGCAACTCGTATCGGGCATTATAAAAGTAGTGAAGGACTGTATTACTACAGATATACTCGTGAAGGTTCTACAATGAATAATCGATCTGAGCCATCCTTGCGAAAACACATTTTAAGTCTATTTATTGTCTTAAAATCAATGCGTAATACTTATACTCAAGCACAAGAAGGTGCCTACAAATCGTTATTAGCCACTACACATAATAGTCTGTTTCTCACCGCTCTGATTCCTATTTTTGAGACCTGCGATTTGCCAAATAAGGATCAGTTATATCTCGAGTATGCCAAGGAGTATCAATTTGAATATCTGAAACCGAAAAAAAGGCTTTCAAAGGTGGATATTATGTCTCCTTTTCGCTACTCTCTAGCTCTCACAACAAGACTCCAACGCACATTCCAATCCTTTAGAGCCTTAATAAACCACACTAGATTTTAGGACATGATTAAGTCATAATCTAAACAGCTATTACTTCTTTTTCAGTAGTGTGGTCAGAGTGTCTTTAGCTTTGAGTAGTCCTTGGAATATTTGCCCAATTATTGGAGTTTTCCAAATGTTGTACAACTTATGTGCTTTCTTTGACACCTCCATTTGTTGTTTTAGCGACTCTGGAAGGTGGATGTAGTAGTCCCACCACTTATCGAATTGGATGGCATATCCTTTCCAAGGTTTAGCAGAGGTGTAATGCACATTGCCATGACGGTGTACCGCTTTCCAGTCATCATTTGTATATAGCTTCAAAAAAGCATCTTTGTATATACTTGGATAGAATGTCCGTATACTATTGTAGTAGGGAGGTAGGGATATGATTTTGCCGTGTGCTAAGATGTTGTAGGCATCTTGATCTGGAAAAACAAAGCTCTTTGCCCTCTCCGTCTGTAGCAGATCCATCATCTTCTTGCTGAAATTCACTCTCCTCATCTCCTTGAGGTTCATCAAAAGGAACCCGCTATTGATGTACCATGTGGGGTCATTAAGTTCAAGAGACTTAAAGTGATCTATATTAGCCCCTATTAGTGTCTCCCGTACTCCTCCTAATAAGTTTTCACCCAGGTCTATAGAGAAGAGCTTGGAGAGGTCGTTTTGCACAATAATATCACAGTCTAGGTAAAGAGCAGTATCATACTCTGGAAGAAGCTTAGGAATCAGAATCCTATATAGTGACCCGATGGAGAACGATCCAAAATAGGCACTTGGCACGCGACCTGACATATCAATAAAGCTCCATTTAGACACGATACCTCTCTTATCCAATCCTTTTATCCTCTGCTCAATAGAAGGGGATAGCGGAGCCTCAACAAGTGAAATGATATGGTACGTTGTATTAGGGTCTGCACTCTCAATGATTGATAGTAGAGTAGTAGCTGCAGGGACTACAAAATTGGTCGTGTAGCAAACAACAATAGGGAGTGGCATAGTCGTATTCATCATTGAAGCAATTCATCAAATAGTTTTGCCCAAGTATTTGCAATGGGTGGGGTAGGGCTGGTTATAGGTGTGGGCATAAAACTACCATATGCTTCTTCAATAACCTTCTTCATTAAGTTAGCTAGCTCATTAGTATCATGAGGAGAAAAATAGGCTGTCTGTAAAAGTCCACCAGCAGTTTCGTGAGCATAGGGTAAATCTGCTAGTAAAATTGGGCGACCATATCTTCCAAATTCTGTAATAGGAAGTCCCCAAGTCTCCACTTTAGAGGGAAAGACAAGTGCATCAGCCTTGTCATATAACTCCCTCATCTGAGTCTGATTTTGATAGCCAGCAAAAGAGATAGAGCTGACTTCGCCCCATCGGCTGTATAGATACTTTGCATAACTGTTTTCATCTCCTCTGAGGGTCAAAATGGTTTGAAACCTTCCTTTGCCTATCTGCTCTTCTAGCAGTTTTGAAGCTTGACAGAGTAGTTCAAAATTCTTGTGTACATTTGGAGCCGCAGGGTAGAAGAATGTAGTAGTCCTGGAATTGTTTGCTGGCCTAATTTCGTCATTTCTTATTGGCATCATTGGAGGGAATACGATAATTCTCTCAGATGACAAACCGAATAACTTCTCAAATGCATCCTTAAACCACTGAGTTTGTACAACCACAAAGTCGTTCTTCTTTATATTGGGTCGATAGATAAAATTCTTTGATAGCCATGCAAAGAAGAATATCTTGTAATTAAGGCAAAGGTCTCTTATGCTTCCTTTGTAAAAGGGGAATGGATTATGGCAATATACGGCCCTTTTATTAGCAACAACATTTGGTGTTGTATCATGTAGAGAAAGCCAAAGATCAATTGAAGGGAGCCTTTTAGAGAGTTTTTTTAGGGTAATATGTTCACACCAAATACGGTGCATCCAAGTCTTTTTAGCCCATGGAATTTCTATGTATTCAATCCCTTCATATAGAGCTAGTTTTTTATCGTGTACAATAGCGATGACTCTGAGGTGATCAACCTGAGTGGATAGGTACTCGAGACAATTATTTAATATCTCAAGCGTACCCCCTGTATTAATATTTACAGCTGAAATTACGATTAACTGCTTATTCATATAGAACCTTATTAAAAAGTGATGTCCACAGCCTCATTATTCTTTCTTCATCAAATCTCTTTGAAGAAACTACTGCTGCATTTCCCATGCGTAGTCTTAACTCTTGATCTTTAATAAGCTCAAGTAGTTTGTCAGCAAATAACTGCCGATCGCCCATTGGAATGATATAGCCATCAATTCCGTCATTGATAATGTCTTTTGGCCCACACTTACAATCGTAAGAGATTATTGGCAACCCACAAGCTTGGGCTTCTAAAAGCACCATCGGAAGTCCTTCGTAACGAGAAGTCATTGCGTATATACCCGCTGTGAGGTACTTCTCCTGAATAGTGGAAGTAGCAGGTGATAGCGTCACTTTACTCTTGAGACCAAGACCATCAATTAATTTCTGGAGCCTATCTTTATCTGGACCATTACCTATGATTTCAAGGCCCCAATCAGGTGCCTTATCGTGTATAGCACTGAAAATATGTATTAATTCAGAAAAGTGTTTTTGGTGTGCCAGTCGTCCAACAGCTATAATCTTATTGGTTCTTTCTGTTTCCTTTAAATCAACATTCCTGAATGTATTGTTTAGAGCATTAGGTATAACGCTTATATTTTTATCCATACCCCAGTAGCCTTTGTCCTCGTTTGTAAGAACTACAAAATGGTCGTATGACTTAGCTGTTTTAAGATCTTGTTTGCTTAATATGCGATCAATGATGCCCAATAATCCTTTCCTTTCATATTGCTTCCTTTTGAATCTTGAAAAATGGACTTCAAGGATTTTCTTGCTTCCATCATTAATTTTTGGAATGATAGATGACCCATTGTCAAAGAGTGAGACAACTATGTCGGGCCTAATTGATCGCAGATGCTTGGAGAGTATGCTTTTATGCTTAAAGAGTTTAAATGGGTATGAAAAAAGCTTAGCTGCTATCCCCTTGCTTTCTTCGTAATTAATGCCCAAGTCAATTTGCTGAATATCTGGATTGAGAGGAAAAAAAGCATTGCGTCCTCTCTGCTCTGTGGTGATAATCGTAATTTCATATTCGTGAGACGACAGCCAGTTTGCCTTGTTCGAAAGCACGCGTTCCATACCTCCAGAGTTATATGTACCACCTATACAGTAGACAAGCTTGATATTACGTTTTTCCATACTTTGTTAAACAGCTGCAATTTTATATTTAGACTGAAACTCATCTAGCCAGTAGCATAGGGCAACAACATAATAAATGTCGGTCGATACTTTTATCCAAACTACAAAGACAATAATTAATAGTAAAATAAAAAGCAACCTATAGTTTGGAATGGCTTTGCAAAAAGAGAGAAGCTGATAGATAAAGAATATCGCAAAGATAGTCAGACCACATAATCCAGAATACAATACAAATCGGCAATATCCGATATCTGTACCAAAATACCAATCTTCAAATATCCCATAACCAATGATCCACCCCTGTAAATCTGTAGGCCATATCCACATCGTTTGGAGCACATCTGTACTTCCTGTTTGCCACACTCCAGTTTCAAAGAAACTGAAAAATCCCTCAAACCCAAAGCGGAATAGGCTTCTAGCCTCTGCACTCACATTATAGATCAGTATACTTGCCAAAATTGAAATGGCTAAAATAGCAAGGAAGCTATTAATCATAGGCTGGAGAGATATCTTGCCATTTCTATAATTCGCGAAATAAGAACCGATTATAACAATCAGACCAATCACTACTCCTATAAGTGTAGTACGTGAAATCATATTACCAATGATTGATATGATTAAGAAGGAGCAGATAAACCACCTCATACTACTAGAAGAGCCATATACTAGCTCATCCTGTGTCATTACAAATGCGGCCATCGTAAGTGTTACTGCAAAACGAACTCCAGCCGGGTCTAGTGATGCACCTATCCCATATAGCCTCCCCCCTTCCTTCACAAATTGGTTGCCAGTGGTAAGATAGTTATCAACGATATATGCCACCATTGGAATATTATCAATTAACAAGGCAATCACACACTGAAAGAGACAGACTGCAAGAAAATAGCTAGTAATTAGCCTAAGATTTACCTCTCTATGCACTACACGAATTAATTCAGCTACAGTATAGGCCGAAAAAGTCCAAGTAAAAAATGAGACAAAATAATTGCTATAGCCATAGTCTGAAGTGGCATTAATCTCAGTAGAGAGATAATTAATAGTCGAAAATAAAAAAGCTATAAGGGTTGCGAATATGAGTTGCAGTGGAATGGTATTTTTCTTTTCATTAAAAATGCCAATCAGGAATAAGACTGTACCAACTATTGCTAGCACCACTTTAGTATTAGGTCCACCGTATACACCTAGAGAGTTAATTGGGAAAAGGTAAAAATCAACTGCTAGAGCACATATAATAGTGCCTATAGCTTTGGCAATGTTATTAAGCGAAAGGATGTTATTCATGATCTCTATCTCTCTTAATATCTCAATCTATAAGCTATCTTATAAACATAATTAAATAGATCTACCAACCAAAATTGGCCCTTCATAGCCCACTTCTGAAGCCATTGATTATATTTATGATCTGACGGGTATTCATCTATAAAGAGATTAGCCTCTGGAAACAATTCCTGCCATTTTTTATATTGGTTAGCATCTCTAGAATATAGAAAAGGAAGCTTAAGAGTGAGCTTCAAAAAGTTGATATCATCAGTGTAATCGTGACTACTGACTTTTGTCATTATTTCCTCTAGAGCTTTAATATTTGTGGCGATATCATCGTAGTGCTTATTATTATAGTTTTTGGTGAGAGAGGATTCGTTGGATGTCATATAGTGATAAAGAGGGGCGTGTAGCATTTGGAAGTCTTTAGCATAGAGTAACACCTGCCCCATAAAGTAGAGGTCTTCACCCATATTATGCCCTGAAAGGAAGTGTATATTCTCTCTCACGATCAACTCCCGCTTTATCATAAAGGCCCATAAGTTCCATTTCATTTTCCCTTCACAGATCAATTCTAGAGCTACTTCGGGTGTATTAGGTTTGGGACAGTCAATAAGCCTTGATTTTGTCTCATTCTGCAGATAATAGTTATATCCGACGACATCGGTTTGCGGGATAGAAAGTAGCTGTTCAAAGGAATTCGGAGCATAATAATCATCTGCATCTAGCCATAAAATATACTCTCCAATTGCATGAGATAGGGCTGTGTTTCTAGCCTTAGCAACACCTCCATTCTCTTCATGCTGGATAATCTTTACGCTAATATGTTCAGGGGCATTAATGGAAAATTGCTCAAGCACTTCTGACGTCTTATCAGTAGAGCAGTCGTTAACCACAACGAGTTCAAAAGGAATTGCCCCCTGATCTAGGAGCGAGTCCAAACTTCTTTGAATCGTATTTTCACCATTATAAACTGGCATCAGCACAGAAATCAATGGGGGAGCAGTCACTTTTTGTATATTGTCACAATTTTGCATAAGACGCAGCTTTTATCATCTACTTGCAAAGATAAGGAATAATTTTGAGGTGGGAGGAGAAGCTTAAATTAATGCTCGGGAGTTGCACATTTTAGCACAACTTTATGGTTCATTATGCCAGATCTTGAAGACCTTCAATAAGAGTATGCGAGCTAGCGGTATAGATGTGCCACCAGAACTAGGGGGTAGCGTGGTGTGGTAATGTTTGATGGGTGAAGATAGAGTAGGGGAGTAGAGCTGTGGAATAAGCTCTACTCCCCTTTTAATGAAGTGATTATATTAGATTTCTTCAAAGCGTGCGGTGAAGAACCGAAGCTGATGTGGCTCGTAGGTGAATCGGAGCCCCTTGATCGTCTCGGCATGGCGATAAAGCTTGATAACCGACTCTGCTACCACCTGCATGTGTGCATAGGTGTAAACTCGTCTTGGAATGGTGAGACGTACTGTCTCGAGCTTTGGCCTGTGATTTTCCCCAGTTTTTGGATCTCTACCTGCACTCACTATCCCTCTCTCCATAGAGCGTACGCCACCCTCTACATATAGGTTAGCAGCGAGTGCTTGTGCGGGGAATTGGTCTTGCGTGAGGTGTGGACAGAAACGACGTGCATCAATAAAGACAGCATGTCCTCCAGTAGGCTCTACGATAGGCACCCCTCCCTCACGGAGTAGGTCACCAAGATAACGTACTTGGCGAATGCGGTGCTCAATGTACTCAAATTGAAGTGATTCCTTGAGCCCTATTGCCATAGCTTCCATATCCCTACCGGCCATACCTCCGTAGCTTGGCATTCCCTCGAATACTACCACGAGTTCCTTGGCTTTTTGGAATAGCTCCTCATCATTCATACAGAGGAATCCACCAATATTCACAATACAATCCTTCTTACCACTCATGGTACAGCCATCGGCGTAGCTAAACATCTCACGCACAATCTCCTTGATGGTCTTATCGGCATAGCCCTCCTCTTGCTCTTTGATAAAGTAGGCATTCTCTACGCAACGTGTTGCATCGAAAAAGACCTTTACCCCATACTTATTGCAGATATTCCGCACCTCTCGCATATTCTTCATTGAGACTGGCTGTCCACCAGCGAGGTTTACCGTTACTGCAAGGCAAACATAGGCGATGTTTTCCGCTCCCTTTTCCTTGATGATCTGCTCTAACTTCTCCAGATTGATATCCCCCTTGAAAGGAATAGAGCAAGAGGCGTCGTGTGCCTCATCACGGATAATATCCAAGAAGATAGCCCCATTGGCTTCTTGATGGTAGCGAGTAGTGGTAAAGTACATATTACCCAACACATATTGTCCTGGCTTAATGGCAATACGACTTAAGATGTTCTCTGCACCACGACCTTGGTGCGTAGGCACTAAGTGCTTAAAACCAAAAATGTCTTGAACGGTCTCCTCAAGGTGATGGAAATTGCGACTTCCTGCATAGGCTTCGTCACCAATCATCAGTCCACTCCACTGCTTGTCGCTCATCGCATTGGTTCCAGAGTCGGTCAGCAGGTCAATATAGACATCTTCCGAATTGAGTAGGAAGGTGTTGTAACCTGCTTCCTTGATAAGTCTTTTTCGCTCCTCGAGCGAATTCATCTTCACAGTTTCTACAGCCTTAATTCTAAAAGGCTCGGCTGGATACTTGTTTAGGTCTAGCATATTTGTTTTAGGTTTAAGAGTTAATAAAATAACTATCTCCAGTCTGCCTCAAATATACTATTATTCTTCCAACCGCCAAACTATTTAGACTGTAAAAACTACTCCTTTTCCGTTGCCTCAGTAGGGGTTTCTATTGTAGACTCCTGCTCTTTTGACTTATTTTCCGCATCAAGCAATTGATCTGCCCTAGACTTCCACGGTCTTTTACCAAGTATTTTCTCCACATCTTCGGTGAAAATCACCTCCCTACTAAAGAGCAAGTCAGCAATCTTTTGGTGCCCGTCTCTATGCTCCATAAGTATCTGCTTAGCACGCTCATACTGAGTATTGATGATTTGTAGTACCTCCTCATCGATCATCTTAGCCGTTGCTTCACTATAAGGCTTTGTAAATCCATATTCATTTTGGTTATCCTCATAGTTGATATTTGGGAGCTTCTCACTCATACCGAAGTAGGTGACCATAGCTTGTGCCATCCTTGTTACCTTCATCAGGTCATTGGCAGCCCCAGTAGAGATCTTCCCGTAAGTGACAAATTCAGCTGCTCTACCTCCTAGCGTAGCACACATCTCATCCAGTAGTTGCTCCGTAGTTGTAATCTGTCGCTCTTCAGGAAGATACCACGCGGCACCGAGTGAGCGCCCACGTGGCACAATCGTGACTTTGATCAATGGATTGGCATGCTCTAGAAGCCAACTAACTGTAGCGTGACCCGCCTCGTGGATTGCGATAGCTCGCTTCTCCTCCTCTGTGGTGATTTTGGTTTTCTTCTCCAGACCGCCCACGATTCGATCAATAGCACTCATAAAGTCCGACCCTTGGATCACCGACTTATTGGCCCTTGCGGCGTGTAGTGCTGCTTCATTACAAACATTGGCAATGTCAGCACCCGAGAATCCTGGTGTCTGACGAGAGAGTAGGTCAATATCCACCGTGTCATCCATCTTTAGCGGACGCATATGCACTTGGAAAATCTCCTTCCGCTCATGCACATCTGGTAGCTCCACACTAATCTGGCGGTCAAAACGACCTGCTCTAAGGAGTGCTTTATCTAGAATATCTACACGGTTGGTCGCAGCGAGGATAATCACCCCGCTATTAGTGCCAAACCCGTCCATTTCGGTAAGCAACTGGTTGAGCGTATTCTCACGCTCATCATTGCCACTAAAGCCTGCGTTCTTGCTTCTTGCTCTACCGATGGCATCAATCTCATCAATAAAGATGATGCTTGGCGACTTCTCCTTCGCTGTTTTGAATAGGTCCCTAACTCTTGAGGCACCCACACCCACAAACATCTCCACGAAGTCTGAGCCCGAGAGCGAGAAGAATGGCACCCCCGCTTCTCCTGCTACTGCCTTAGCAAGAAGCGTTTTACCTGTTCCTGGAGGTCCTACAAGCAGAGCTCCCTTAGGTATCTTACCTCCCAATTCAGTGTACTTCTGAGGCTCCTTAAGGAAGTGAACAATCTCCTCCACCTCCTGCTTTGCGCCACTTAGACCTGCCACATCTTTGAAAGTGACCTTCACTCTATTCTCGGCATCAAATAGCTGTGCTTTAGACTTGCCAACATTAAATATGCCACCTCCAGAGCCACCTGAGCCTCCACCCATGTTGCCCATCATGCGTCGGCTCATCCAGACCCAAAAGAATATAATAATCAATAAGGGCAAGAAGCTAATAATGATATTGAGCAAATTAGCGGTGTTATTGACATAAGAGACCTTGGCCGAGATAGGCTTCTTCCCCGCCATGATCTCCTGATAGAGGTCATTGAAAGCACCGGCTCCAGGAATCTCCGACGTCACCTCAATCTTAGAGAGTAGGGAAGGACGCTTCTGATCCTTTTCCTTACTAGCAATTTGGTACTTCTTTGCTTTTGACTCAGCCTCCTTTTTGACTACAGCATGCACAGTACCTTTAGAGCTATATACCGTCACCTCCTCAAAGAGGTCATCCTGGAGCATCGCTTGAAAACGGCTCCACTCCACCTCTTCTCCACTAGAACCATTTGAGAAAAGCAAAATCCCCAAAATTGAGAGTAGCATCAGGGTATAAACCCATCCCAGTCCAAATCCCTTTTTCTTCTTTTTTCGATTTGGAGAGTTTTTTGGATTATTTTGTTGTAGTGCCATGACCTTACTATTTCTTTTTTTACTTACTCCTCATCGGGGATGATCGTCTGCTTTGCATCTGCCCACATTTGCTCCAGCCCGTAGTAGTTTCTAAGCTCAGGCACCATGATATGAACCACTACATCTACGTAGTCCATAGCTATCCACTCACCTGATCCTGTATGGGTGTGTATTGGTTTTTCGCCTGTCAGCTGGAGCACCTTATCCCATACCGCCCCTTCGAGGGCACCTACCTGCGTTGCCGTATTGCCTTCTGCCACTATCATATAGTCACAAAAAGCCTCCTCCACACTCCTCATATCTATGAGAGTGATGTGCTTACCTTTCTTCTCCTTGATTCCCTCCACGATAGCTTCTGTAAGCGCTATTGTTGTCTTATTTGATGTTTTCAATGGGTGATTACGTTCTGTCACTGATACTTAAATTTTACATTCCACAAATGTACCAAAAAATAACCGTCGCAGTGCCAATTGCCACTTCTTTTTACTTTATTAGTAGTAGAGATAGGATTACCCCTCTGGAGACTGTTGCACGAAGGCGATCTGCTACGTTGCTTTCGGGATTCGGGCTCGGTCACGTATGTGAGTACGCTCCCAGCACCCTCACCCTCAGCGCCTTGCATCTCATCCTTCGTCAAAAGTCTCAGCACATTTGAAGCAAATGTGCGAGAATGGCACTTCGTGCAAACATTCTCCTCTGCCCTCCTCTGGAGTAGCAAGATATTCTCAACCCCTATGGTTATGGGGAACATATCCACGCTCGTAGATGGAAACATATCAAAGATTGGCTCTCGTTTGTAGGAACATATCGACTGTAATTATTTCATTTTCAAGCCTTTATCGATAGCTTCCTGAATAATCTTATGACAACAAACTCCCAACGGATTGTTTTCTTTACAATTAGAATTTTTCATTGCCCCAGTGATGGCATTTACTTCTTTTACGGATTTCGCGCCATGCTTTACAACTGTTTCAATTACCTGATTTTCTGTGACTTCGCTACAATAACAAGCATACTTAGGATCTGCATCTTTCTTAAACCAGATAGGAACTCTAACTTGGTCTTTCAAGAATTTTATTTCATTATCTAAGTTATAGTAAACAACGTCGCAGTCCTCGTTCATGCAAATCTTATATTGATCTCCGTTAACAGCATTACGATAATCATCTACCACTAGATGTTCAACAGTTACTTTACTAACGGAAATCCCTTCATTATTACATACAGGACAATTGTCTTTAATTTGATCCGGCTTTTCTGTTTTGCATCCACAACAACATTCATTATTAATCTTCATATTCTTAGCCTCCATATTTTCATTATAATTTCTTTTTTAAACTAGGTAAAACCAATTTCATATACTTGTCATTTATTAATAGCGTCAAACTCTATATCTAAATGATGTTCTGTATTTTGGACAACAGAGCTACCGTCTCCACGTGACTGGTATGAGGAAACATATCTACAGGCTGTGCTACCACTACCTTATATGCCTCCTTCATCATCTCCACATCCCTTGCTTGTGTGGCCGGATTACAGCTTACATATACAATCCTTTGCGGTGCTGCCCTAAGGATTGTCTGCACCACATCGGGGTGCATACCAGCCCGAGGCGGGTCGGTAATCAGTACTTCAGGCTTACCGTGCTCAGCAATAAAGCTATCTGTGAGCACCTCCTTCATATCTCCAGCATAGAAGTCCAGGTTTTCCAGTCCATTTACACTTCTATTAATACAAGCATCCTCAATCGCCTCTTCCACATATTCAATACCTATCACGCGCTTAGCATTTCGGCAGATAAATGAAGCGATGGTACCGGTGCCAGTGTAGAGGTCGTAGACAAGTTCATCTCCTTGGAGATTGGCTAGTTTTCGTACCTCTTGGTACAGCCTAAGTGCCTGTTTGCTATTGGTTTGATAAAAGCTTTTTGGTCCAATCTTGTAGCGAAGACCCTCCATCTCCTCCCATATATGATCCTCACCTGCGTAGCAGAAAACCTCTTGATCTCCCCAAGCGTCATTCAATTTATTGTTGATCACATAGATCAGTGAGGTGATCTCAGGAAAAGCCTTGGCAAGAGCATCGAGGAGGGCTTCCCGTTTTTGCTTATCTTCATAAGCAAAGACTACCACTACCATTACTTCGCCCGTGCTACTAGTCCGGATCATCAACGTCCGCATATACCCTTCATGCTTTCGAAGGTCGTAATAGTCGTAGCCGGAATGCTGAGTGGTGAACGCCTTGATAAACAACCTAATTTTATTGCTGAGCTCTCCCTGCAAATGGCACTGCTCAATATCCAGCACCTTGTCAAACATTCGAGGTACATGAAAGCCCAGCCCCGCAAGGTCCAAAGCCTCCTCATTAGGTGTTTCTGAGAGCTCCTCTCGAGAAAGCCAGCGACGGTTGGAGAAGGTAAACTCCAGCTTATTGCGATAGTCATAAGTCTCTTCGCTCCCTATGATTTCACGCATTTCCCCAATCTCAAGATGTCCCACACGCTCCAGTTGGTCGATTACCTGCTGTTGTTTCCCCTCTAGCTGGGCTCTATAGCTCAGGTGCTGCCATTTGCAGCCACCGCATAGACCATAGTGGGTACACCGTGGCTCCACTCTATTAGGAGAGGGCTCCAACAGCCTCGCAATCCGCCCCTCTGCATAGGACTTCCGACGTCTGCCGAGTGTAATATCTGCTATGTCACCAGGCGCAGAGTAAGGGACGAAGAGCACACGACCATCCTCCAGATGTCCCACACAGCGACCCTCTGCCGCCATTCGCTCTATCCTTATCCCCTCCACTATTTCTGGAGCTTTGCTTTTTCTTGCCATATAATATTATATATATACTTTTGGGGTAACCGTCTCAGATACCTCAAGAGGAGGGAGGTGGTCTGCTATTAGAGCCACCCCCCCTTCTTCCTTAAAGTATTAAGTGAATGTTATCTAACAAAGACTATTATACACCGATTGAACTCTCATTCTGCTCAAAGTCCATAAAGCAGAGCCCGACGAGTGCAGTCCCATATCGCTTTTCGATAGTGATTCCCTCGGTCACGAAGTTCAATTCACCTAGGTAATATTGGCTATAAGTCTTCTCGTGTAGGTCAATGATCACTCTTGTGAGCCTAGCCTCTAGCTCCTCAATACGGTATCGACCATTCACCTCACATACCAGTCCGCCAATCTTCTCATCGAAGTTTTCATCGGCATACATCCATGCGTAAACGATTCCAGCTGATACAAACTCATCCTGCGTCCCGTGCGAAACCGACATAATCGTCTTCATCTCCGAACCAAATGGGGGCAAATCAATCTCATCCATCGTTACTAGATGAGCTGTCTTGGGCAAGATCGAGGAGTAGACCATAATATTATAGTCATTGATTCCTGCATCATAAAGCGCCATGTGATAAGAACCAGCGTGTAGCTCTAGGTCCGACTCACCACTTCCCTTGGTCACAAAAAACGCACTTGGCGTTAGGTTGGATATCATCTTACTCATAAAATAGCTATATATATATGTACTTAATCTATTGGATAAATTAAAAACCTCGTTTTCACTTACAAAGATAATGAAAATAGCTCGGATCACATAAGGTCCCACCTCCCTAAGAGTTGTTAATGGAATAGAATTACTATTCTATTATCTGCACTCCCTCTGTTTTGAAGGCCATATGGAGTTGATCCAACTTAATTGCCCCTTTTAATAAGAAGAGAAACACTAAGTAAAACAAATTAATTACCTTTGTTGTAAACCTATCGTTTTGCTTGACAATTAAGTATATACCAACAACATGAAAATAACGGATCTTATTAGTGAGTGTACAATATATGATTTCAAGTTAACGCTTGAAGGCAAGAGACCTAAAAGTTGGATGAAAAGCATAAGCGCTTTTGCCAATGGAGTAGGTGGCTCTTTATTTTTTGGGGTTGATAATAAAGGAGTTGTAAAAGGCCTTGATGACATACAAGGGATTTGCGAAATAATTAGCAGTAAGATCCGAGATTATATGGATCCTTTACCCGATGTTCATTTGATTCCCCATAAGAGTGATACAGGTCTGACTGTTTTGGAGGTTAGAGTCAATACAGGTAACTATACTCCATACTACTACGTTGGAGATGGACAGCGTATCGCTTTCGTGCGAATGGGTGACGAAAGTGTACCCGCAACTGCTGAGCATATGGTACGACTTGTTCTTAAGGGTTCAAATAAGACCTACGACTCACTCGTTACTGACTTTAGTCAAGATAACAACACATTTATAATATTAGCTAATGAGTTTAAGAGACGTACTAAGCAGGACTGGGATAAGAAATATCTGCTTTCATTCGGTCTTGTAACAAGCAATGGCTTTTTAACTAATGCTGGAGCTTTGTTTTCTGATGACTGTCCTTTGTTACAATCGCGCTTATATTGTACACGTTGGGGTGGAAATGACAAGAGCGATGCAATAAATGATGTGGAGTTTACTGGTAATGTCATTATGTTGTTGCGTGAATCTATGAACTTCGTTAGATCCAACACTAGAAAAGGTTGGGATAAGCTTCCGGATGGTAGAAAGAATAAACCTGAGTATGCTGAGCGTGCAGTGCTTGAAGCAATGGTGAACCATTTCATCCATCGAGATTATACGGTGATAGGAGGTGAAGTCCATCTTGATATTTATGATGACCGACTTACTGTTACCTCTCCAGGAGGTATGTACAATGGAATGCTTATTCAGGATTTGGACATATATAATGTATCATCAGAAAGGCGAAACCCAATACTAGCTAATATCATGGCTCAGCTCGAATATATGGAAAAGAGAGGTAGTGGGCTTACTCGAATTTGTAATGAAACAAAAGCATTGCAAGGGTTTAGAGATGAACTGAAGCCAATATTCACCTCCACACCTTTTCAGTTTCAAACCATCATTTATGCCTCTGCAGACTCATCGAATGTCGGAGATGATGTCGGAGATAATGTCGGAGATGAGTCGGAGACTAAACTGACTGATCGTCAGTATGAAATCATCAATCTTATAAGGAATTCTCCGTCAATTTCAGCCCGAGAAATGTCGGAGATATTGTCCGTGACTTCACGCACTATCGAACGTGATCTCTCCTCAATTAAGGAAACTGGGCTACTTAGAAGAGAGGGCAGTGACAAAGACGGAGTGTGGGTGATTATTAAATAGTAGGTGGTATAGGGCACCTCATTGGATGTACATGCTTGTTTTAGTGATAGTCGTAAGTTGGTTATCCTATGAATTAACTCTATACAATAGCCCCTAGATTTTCTCCTTTTACCCTTTGTTACAGAGTTTGTGAAATCTAGGCCTCCCGTGGCAAAGTTGACGCACTAGAAAGGTGGATTTTATTTTTGCCCAATAGCCTAATAATCTCTTCTCTACATAAATATTAGACCTCAGTAAATCAATAGGTTAGGAGAGTGAAAGTTTAGTTGCAACTAAGCAATCGCTGAGTTGCAACTAAGCAATTGACGAGATGCAACTAAGCGATTGCTTTGTTCCTAGCTAAAAGATTGGTGAGTTGTAATCAACCATTTTACGTGGTGACTAAGGCGGGTTGACTTCGCACAATTGCTCCTCGATTTACTTCTTTTGGCTTAAAAAGTGGTTTTGGTGGCAAAATAAAACGCTCTTAATTATATGTTAAATATGAGTATTTGCAAGCCCACTAAGGTTAAACTATGTTATATTTTCGAGGAAAATGATGATGTAAAGGGCGATTTTTAAGGGCAAATTGAAGTGTATCATACTAGCATTCAAGAAGTTTGCACGGTGCAAACCTAAGGTGAATACCTTTAAAAGGTGAATTACTTACGTATGAAAACCGCTGTTTTCTTGCTTCAAAGCTGTGCGTTAAATATGTAATCTATGGATTAAATATGATATTCATTTATATTGAAATCGGTTGCTTTTAGGTGGATTGATTAATCCAATTCGTCTGATTATTAATTTTGCGATTTGTATTTTTCAACCCTTAACAGACCTTAATATACAAAAGTCATTGATCCACATGGGTTTTATTGATCCACTTGTAACCCATTGATATTCATACTGCTTAGCTATTATTGGATTAATTGGATTAATACTCTATAATAGACCCCTAAAATAGGTATATATTAGGTACTAAATATAGGTATTTATTATACTCTATAGGGAATATTGATCCATTAAACCACCTGCGAAATTTGCTTTGCCTTGTCTTTTTATTTTTCGCCAACTGATTTTTTCCTCTGCAATTTATTCGGCTTTTGTTCGGGGTTGGTTTTGCGCACCAGTACGTGGCAAATTGTTTGGGCTCAGGTCGCAAATTTTGGGTACATTTGCGGAAGGATATGGGGCGAGGGAAATTGTAAATTTTGATGATTTTGGTTTGATATGATGCATAATCGTTTCTGCATATTTTTCCTGGCGATGTTTGGACTTTCTTCGGTGGTCCAAGGTCAGGAGCTAGGTGGCATAAGTGGCTATAAGTCCCCCGTTGAGTTGGCTCGTGAGGCGAGAGCTACGGGAAGTGATGTGGGTGTCTTGGGCGCTCTTGGTGGCGCTTGGGATAGTCCTTGGTCGCTGGGTGCAGAGGATGTGGAGAGTCGCTACCTACTTGCGTTGTCTCGTGGAGCACTTCAGTGTGGTGATAGCGAGCTAGAGCTACTGCACTTTGTGGAGCAGCATCCGCACTCCAGTTACATCGATAGGGCGATGGCAGCTCTCGGTGGACTCTACTATGCCTCAGAGGCGTATGGCAGTGCCGTTTACTGGCTTCGGAAGGTCAATAGGGCACTTCTTCCCGAGGATCTCTGTGCGGAGGTGGAGTATCGTCTTGGCTACGCCTTGATGCGAGAGGGGCAAGATCGTGAGGCGTTGGCGCTTTTTGAGCCTCTTACCTACTACGAGAAACGAAGATCGGATGCCCTTTTTTACGCCGGTTATCTCTCGATGAAGGGGGGTGCCTTGAGCAAAGGAAGTCGCTATCTTGGCGAGTTGGTAAATCACCCACAATACGGTAGCTATGCCTTGGCGTATCTTGGTGAGGCTCGCCTTTCCGAGGGGCGTTATGGCGAAGCGCTTCAGTTGGCAGAGCGTGGTCTATCTGGTGGTCACGGTGCCGACCAAACTGTGCAAGCGTCACTTTCTCGCACTGCTGGACTTGCTACTAGCCTACTAGGACAGAGTGAGGCATCGGTACGCCATTTGAAGCAATATTTGGCCGCTGGTGGTGATGCCAGTGGCGTGGAGCTCCTGACACTCGGTAAGGAGCTATTGGCGCTTGGGCGTTATAGCGAGGCAGAGCCCTACTTGCTACAAGTCGGTGAAGGTGGCACGAACTTTATGAGCCAACTGGCACTCTACTACGCCGGCCTCTGCAGGCTTTCTGAGCGCAAGTTGGGGGGAGCGATTGATCTATTCGATAGAGCTTCAGGGATGGGGGTATATGCACCTATCACCGAAGTTTCGGTCTACAATGCAGCACTTGCCAGCTATGCCGGTACGCCAGGGCGATTGGGTGATGGAAGCCGTCGCTTGGCACGTTTCCTAAAGCGATATCCACAAAGTAGTTACCGAGGAGAAGTGATTAGTTACCTCGAGGAAGCTTATCTACATGAGCCCAATAGTGGTGAGGTACTGAAGGTGCTCGAGGAGTTTTCACCACTACCCACCGAGTTGGTGCGAGTGCGAGACCGTGTGAAGCTTCGCCAAGCTGGCACTTCCCTCGCTAGTGGCGATGTAAGTGTAGCGTCTCAGCAATACGACGAACTGATCAAGAGCGGGCGTGATGCGGAGAGTGTGGCAGAGGCCTATCTCTGGAAAGGCGAAGCGGCCTACCGTGCCAAGGATTATGGCGAGGCCATTCGCAGTACCGAGCAGTACCTCAAGGCTCGCCCTAGCAGTTTGCCTCTGAACCCCAATGCCTACTACACACTTGGCTATGCCTGCTACAACTTGGGCCGTTATGGTGATGCTGAAGGCTGGCTAAAACGCTTTGAGCGTGAATTGGCAGAGCCCACTCCCGATCAGAAGAGTGCGGTGAATTGTAGGCTGGGCGATATTGCTATGCAGCGCCGAGCTTATGAGGAGGCGGTGAGGTACTATCAAAAGGCAGAGCAGGCAGGAGGTCGTGAAGCAGATCATGCACTTTTCAATCGGGCAATGATCCTTGGATTGCAGAAAAAATATCAAGAGAAAGCAACCCTTTTAGCACTCCTTCCACAGAGATATCCAGCCTCTTCCTTGGTCGATGAGGCTCTGTACGAGCAGGGAAGGGCTCGCCAATCGGTTGGTGATGTGTCGGGGGCTGAGCAGCTCTTCACCCGCTTTTTGAGAGAGCGTGCCAATAGTGCATTTGCACCTAAGGTGGCTCTGCAATTGGCACTTACCTACTATGGGGAAAGTCGTTTGGACGATGCGGTGAAGGCTTATGAGCGTGTGATACGAAACTACCCACAGAGTGGCGAGGCAAAGAGTGCCCTTCAGGACTTAAAGAGCATCAGCATCCAGCTCAATAGGGTGGATAGCTATAGTCGCCTAGTGCAAGAGACTGGGGTGTCGGAGCAGCTCTCTTCGACGGAGCTCGATTCACTCGCTTATCTTGCTGCCGAAGGGGTGGTGGCTCGTGGTAACAATGCAGAGGGCATTGAGGCACTAGAGTCTTACATAAATAGCTACCCAAGGGGTGCTTTTGTGGATAAGGCTACTTACAGCCAGGCACTACTGAAGTATCAGGCCCGTCAGTATGGCGAGGTGGTAACGATGCTGAGCGATCGTGCGAAAACATTCCAAGGTAAACTAGCAGAGGATAGCTATCGCCTTCTCGCCTCAAGCTACGATAAACTCAATGAGCCGGGTAGGGCAGCAGAAGCTTATCTGTCGTTGGCACTTAGCGTGGGAGACAAAGCTGGTCGCAGTACGTGGGTTATTTCATCTGCCGAGCGTGCCGAAACGAGTAGCAGTACTGACTTCGCGGTGAGCCTGGCCAATCAGGTGGCTAATGGTGCCCTGTCGGTAAGTGATGAAGCGGCAGCCAAGGTTTACCTCACTGCAGCGAAACTGACGGCTCTCAACAATCAAAAGTCGCAAGCCCTCCGCTTCGCAAAGTTGGTGATGAAGCATAAGGATTTTGGTGGCCATGCCATCGCTCGTACCATTTTGGCACTAGACCTATACGATCAAGGTAATTACCAAGCTGCCAAGAAGGAGATGGAGCAAGTGACCAGTAGAGGTACTACGGATGCATACTGGCTAGCGAGGGCCTTTATCCTCCTCTCGGACTGCTACGATAAGTTGGGGGATAAGGAGAGTGCACAACTCTATCTTGAGAGTGTGAAGGGGAGCTATTCCAATCGCAATGATGGGATACTTAAGATGATTGATACCCGCTTGGGAAGACTAAAATAGAATCAATAGATGATGATGAGATATATCCGTCCGTGGCTCCTAACGGGAGCTCTACTACTCGCCGGAGGTGAGGCACTTGCCAACCCTTTTGCTACTGATACGCTGAAGAGGGAGATGGTGCTACAGAGAGAGTACCAACCTGTGGGGCAGGAGGCTGAGAAGGTCTTTTTTAACCCTCTGGAGGGGAGTGCCCCTAAGAAGCTGAAGCCTATTCGCTTTGCCCGCAATACCTATGCGATAGCCATGAATGTGACGCCCAAGCTTTTTGAGCCCTTGGATAATCCTCTGGCTCCTGAAGCGGTGAAGCAAAAGTTACATGCACGACTATTTGGAGGTTATCCTGGCATCGGAGGTGCCGAACTGGCCTTCCTCCCCAGGACAAGTGAGGCTGGTACGCTGATGCTATCGGCAGAGCATCTATCTAGGTATGTCAGAGGGGAGTATTCATCTATCGGTATAAAAAAGATTGATGAGACCCACGACACTCGCATAGGGATCAACTACAATCATGCACTTGAAGAGCGTACAGTAGGGGGTGGCGTGGAGCTATTTCATCATGCCAATACGTTTTATGGGCTATTTTCTCCACGCAAGGAGCCCTTTGCATCGCTATTGGATGCTACCTATCCAATGTATCAAATGGGTGGGGCGGAGATCAATCTCTCCCTTAGTCCTGCACCTATTGCCTTGGCAAGTCGGTGGCAGTATGGTATTCGTGGAAAGGTGAGCTATACGGGCAAGGATAATGCCTCAATGCTCTATGAGCAAAACAGGCTAGTGCTCCCATTAGGTGAAGAGAGGACAAAGCCTGAGAAGGTGTCGGAGCTAGGACTGGATTTAGTGGCAAACCTAGACTATAAATTTGCCGGAAGCGACTGGGGCTTTGGTGTGGATGGCAGATATCAATTGATTGCTATCTCAGCGCTACATACGATGTTGGACGTTCATTCACCGATGCAGCAGATCTCATTGGCACCTCATGTGGGGTACAGTGCTCCTAACCTACACCTTTCGGCGGGTGCTAAGGTGCAATTTCTCAATCGTGGTAGCCGCAAGCTATTGGTGGTGCCTGATGTGGAGCTACGTTACAGAGCCCACGATCTATTTTCTCTCTATTTGCTCGCCGATGGTGGGGCTAGATTCCATGGCCTGAGAGAGCTTTACCAGGAGAATAGATGGCTTTCTGCAGAGGCTGTGTACAATGGTTTTGACATAGCTCAGTACAGAGCATTGGTGGGGATTCAGTTGGGAAATATCAATGGCTTCTCAATTGACGTTAACGGAGGATATACGCACTTTAGTGACTTCTCTGATTGGGATTACTCACTCTATAATACCACGTTTATAGCGCCAAATAGTAGCCAGCAAGAGGGGCTATTTACCCCATTATTTACCAAGGTCAATCGTGGAGGTGTAGGGCAAGTATTCTTTAAGGTAGAGGCGCGCTATCTCTCGCCGATTGGTCTGGATCTTGGAGCTAAGGTGAAGGTGAATAGATATCAGAGCACGCTAGAGGAAAAGCCAACGGTGGGCTTTGGGCTGCCTACGATGGAGTTAGGAATCGATGCCAACTACCTGCTGATGGATAAACTGACCCTTCATGTAGACTTCCAAGCCTTGACTGGGATCAAGTACCTTGTGCCTCAGATCGATGATGTACAGGGTGTGGTTACGAAAGGTAAGGTGGAGGATCATTATAATTGTCTGAATCTCGGAGCTAGAGTTACTTATGACGCACACCGTAATGTAGGGGTTTCTATCATTGGTCAGAATCTTTTGCATCAAAAACAAGGCAGATGGTTGGGCTATGAGCGTCAGGGAATTACTGGCATGCTTGCTTTGACGCTTAAATTTTAATTGTAGAGTATGAAAAATAGATTGACTTCATTTGGAATCGTTGCTCTGAGCCCTTTGTTGCTACTCTTATGTGGGTGTGGCTCTCAGAAACGTGTAGTGGAGAGTGAACTCCCTTTTGCCAAGATATACACCGCTGCGTGGATGCAACGCTCGGCAGAGTATGAAGCACTTTGCTATCAAGCTTTTAATGGGGCTAGGCTCTACTTGGATCAGGCACTTGCATTGTCGCAAGAGGGGGATAAGCCACTTGCGATCATTACGGATATTGATGAGACCATCTTGGACAACTCTCCAAATGCGGTTCATCAGGGGCTAAAAGGGGAGCTTTTTGACTCTGCAGAGTGGACCAAGTGGTGTGCTATGGCTGTAGCCGATACTGTGCCAGGTGCTCCTGCTTTCCTTAAGTATGCTGCCAATGAAGGGGTAGAGATATTTTATATCACTAACCGCAACTTTAATGAGCGAGAGGGGACTCTGCTCAACTTACAGAAGTATGATTTCCCCTTTGCAGATAATGATCACTTGCTACTCAAAGGGGATACTAGTAATAAGGATCTGCGTAGGGAGCAGGTGCTTAAGGACTTTGATGTGGTGATCTATATGGGCGACCAATTGACCGACTTCCCTAGCTACAATGCTTTGAATGAGACGCAGAGAAGTCAGGTGGCTCGTGACGATATGAGCAATTTCGGGACCATCTATATTGTGCTCCCTAACCCTAATTATGGCGAATGGGAAGGAGCATTATTTGAAGGTCGTAGGCTAGATCCAAAAGCACAGGCAGAAGTGATCAAGCGCCGTGCCAAGGGGTATTAAATTAAAGACCACATAACATATTGGTATGGAAAAATTGCGTCCCATAATGATAGCTGGTACGGGGAGTGATGTGGGGAAGAGTATGATTGTGGCAGCTCTCTGCCGTCTGCTACGGGAGGATGGATTTCGTCCCGCCCCATTTAAAGCTCAGAATATGGCACCCTACTATTACACTGCACCCAATGGAGATCGTATCAGTGTGGCACAGGCTCTGCAAGCTGTGGCGGCCGGGGTGGAGCCTGAAGCACTACTTAATCCGGTATTGATGATGCCTTCGAGTGTAACGAATGCCCATATCTACTGCTTAGGTAAGGAGGTAGGAGAGCAGCATGCGAGGGATTATTTTCGCCAAAGTGAAGGAAGAAGGGAGCTTCAAAGTCATGCCTGGGCAGCTTTTGATCAGCTGAAAACTCGCTACAATCCTATTGTGCTCGAAGGAGCAGGAAGTGTGAGTGAGCTTAATTTGCTAGATACCGACTTTGTGAATATGCCGATGGCGGAGCATGCCGATGCGGCAGTGATTTTAGTGGCCGACATTGAGCGTGGTGGGGTCTTTGCTTCAGTGTATGGCTCTGTGATGCTTCAGCGTCCCGAGCATCGTAAGCTGATTAAGGGGATCCTGATCAATAAGTTTCGAGGTGACCTCTCTATATTTGCGCCAGCAACGAAGATGATCGAGGAGCTTTGTGGCGTGCCGGTGCTTGGGGTGATTCCTTATATGGAGGGAGTGGAGCTCCCTAGCGAGGATACCTTGAGCGATAAGAGTGCTCATAAGAGCGACTACACTGATGAGGATATTGAGAAGTTAGAAGATACTTTTGACCTGCTTGCTAGCCATCTGAGAAGTCATATTGATGTGGAGCTTCTATACAAGATAATGAGATATGAAGCTTAATGACCACGGAGATGACCGATATAGATATCCAGGGGTAGAGATTGTTGCTGACTTTAGTTCTAATGTGCCACATATCCCTGAGAATGAGGGCTTGTGGCGCTATCTTACTTCAAGAAAGGAGGTTCTCCATCGCTATCCGGAGCCACGTGCCTTCTCTTTGGAGTATAAAATTGCTAGCTCGTTTAGGGTGCCTGAGGAGTCTGTATTGGTGACAAGTGGAGCTACTGAGGCGATTTATATGATTGCCCACCTTTTTGCAGGGCGTCGTTCTTATATTCCACAGCCGACCTTTTCGGAATATCGCCACAGTGCACAGCTCTATGGTCATACAATTATAGAGATTGAAATTGACGAGGTGTTGTCGGGAAAGGTGGAGTTTGCTCCCAATAGTGTGGTGTGGCTTTGTAATCCCAATAATCCTACCGGTCTTACCTATGATCACGAGCAGTTACTGAATTTGATGAGAAGTAACCCCTCGGTGACTTTTGTGATTGATCAGTCTTATCTGGCGTTTACTCCAAAAAGGGTGCTCTTGCCGATGGAGGTGGTGGACTTACCTAATTGTTTCTTGGTGCATTCTCTTACTAAAGCCTATGCAATACCGGGGCTAAGGCTAGGTTATATTATCGCTACTCCAGCCTTATTGGAGCAGCTAGTGGCATTGAAACTACCATGGAGTGTCAATGCTATGGCGGTTGAGACGGGGCACTATCTGCTGGAACATGGGCGTTCCATTCACTTGGAAACTCTTCTTGAGGAGCGGAGGTGGTTGGTGGAGCAACTTCTTCGGTTAAGTGGCGTGGAGGTTTATCCTACAGATACGCACTATTTCCTTGCTAAACTGAAGCGTTTGACCGCTGCGGAAGTGAAGGATTGGTTGGTATTTCACCATGGAATATTGATTCGTGATGCCTCTAATTTTCCCACGCTCTCTTCCTATCATATTCGTTTGGCAACACAGAGTAGAGAACAAAATGAGAAGCTGATAACGGCTCTCAATGATTTGAATAATATGCTATGCTGACCTATTACTCACTACAAGCTCTGTTTTTGGCACGGATGATCATGCTATGGCTAGGGTGGCTACTGGATCGCCTATTAGGTGACCCAGAGCGGTTGCCTCACCTGATTGTGGGTTTTGGTAAGGTGATTTCGTGGGCGGAAGGAAAGTATAATCACGGCGAGCATCGGCGTAGGAATGGGGCGATGGTGGCACTATCGCTGATTCTTGCGGTGGCACTGCTCTCTTTTCTCTTGATTTATTTCTTGCCATCGTGGCTTTCTGTGGTGGTGGGGGCTATTTTGGTCTACTATTGCCTAGCTGGGACCACGTTAATAGAGGAGGTAGAGGAGGTGTTTCGACAGCTTGCCATCTCACTTCCTGCTGGTAGAGAGCAACTCTCTCGCATCGTAGGAAGGGATACTGATTCGCTCACTGAGGAAGAGTGCAAAGTGGCAGCATTAGAGACTTTATCCGAAAACCTTTCGGATGGAGTGGTCGCTCCACTCTTTTGGTTTTTGATCTTTGGAGTGCCCGGAATTGTGGCCTATAAGATGATCAATACTTTGGACTCGATGATTGGGTACAAGAATGAGCGATATGGGGAGTTTGGATACGTGGCCGCTAAGATTGATGATGTGGCCAATTGGATTCCTGCAAGGATTACTGCTTTGCTTATGCTTGTGGCGAATAGGCGGTGGGATCTGCGTACCAAGGTATTTGAGGAGGGGCGCAAGCATACAAGTCCGAATTCGGGATATCCCGAGGCGGCTCTTGCATTGATGCTGGGGTGTCAATTTGGTGGAACGCACGTCTATGGAGGACAAATGGTGGAGAAGCCTACGATAGGCTCTTCAACGCACCTACTGACGGATGGCGATTTGAAGTTTGCGCTCCAAACGAATCGTAAAGTGGAGGTGCTACTGATATTAATTATCTCTGCTCCGTTTTTGATTTTTTCTTTGTTTTGATGGCTAAGTATTATATGCTTAAAATCTAAGACGGTTAGGGAAAAAATCATTAAGTTTGTAACTAGTAATTTAACTAACAAAAATTCATAGCCTATATGAGGATTATTAGAAGAATCTATTTTGTTGCTCTTGCACTTATCGGAATGGCTGGAGCAGCAGTTGCAAATGATGAACCACTATGGATGAGATATCCATCCATATCGCCAAATGGCAAAGAAATCGCTTTCGCGTACAAGGGGGATATTTACAAGGTGGCTACCACTGGAGGAGTGGCCACTAGACTGACTACTCACGAAGCATATGACACCACTCCTATGTGGAGCCCTGATGGTTCGAAAATTGCTTTCGTAAGTGATAGATACTATGGGAGTAGGGATATTTATGTGATGAATGCCAATGGAGGTGCAGCTAAAAGGGTGACGACTCATTCTACATCGGAGTCGATCCTAGCTTTTTCGCCTGATGGCAGGTATATCTATTATACTGCTCATATTCAGGACCCCGCAAGTAGCGCACTTTTCCCTACCGCTCGCCTCAATGAGGTGTATAAGGTGCCTGTGGAGGGTGGTCGCTCTATCATGGTGATGGCTACTCCTGTAAGTATGGGGGCTATTAGTGCCGATGGGCGTCAGCTGATTTATGAGGATATCAAGGGGTTTGAAAATGTATGGCGTAAGCATCACACCTCTTCCGTGACGAGAGATATCGTGCTTTACGACTTCAAAAGCAAGCAATATAAGCCTCTTGCAACTTGGAAGGGTGAGGATCGTAACCCTGTATTTGCTCCTAATGGGGATAGCTTTTATTTCTTGAGCGAGCGTGAAGGAACTTTTAATGTGTTTAAGCAACCTTTGAATAGCAGTAACGAGAAAGATGCGGTGGCTTTGACTAATTTCAAGAATCATCCAGTGCGTTTTCTTTCTGTAGGTGGAGATGGAACTCTTTGCTTTGGTTATGACGGCCGCATTTACACTATGACGGAAGGAAGCCAACCCCAAAAGGTAGCTATACAGATATTGAGCGACGTGGACGAGGAGGAGATTACTAAAACCACCTTTACGCGTGGCATTACTTCGGCTTCGGTTTCGCCTGATGGCAAAATGCTCGCTTATGTTATTCGTGGCGAGGTATTTGTAACGAGTTCAGACTATTCAACTACTAAGCGAATTACCGATACCCCAGCAATGGAGAGAAGTGTCTCTTTCGGTAGCGACAATAGAAGTGTAGTTTATGAGTCGCAACGAGGGGGTAAAAGTGATATTTATATCGCTAAGATGGCTCGTAAAGAGGATCCTAACTTTGCCAATGCTACTCTTGTAAATGAGGAGCTTTTGATCCCTGGTGATAAGTCTGAAAAGATGCATCCTACTTTTTCTCCTGATGGTAAATATGTGGCTTATGTGAAGGATCGCAAGACGTTGGCGGTCTATGATGTGGAGAAGAAGAGCTCGAGAGTGGTATATGATGGTAGATATACGGCCGATAAAACTGGTGGAATCAACTATACTTGGTCGCCAGATGGTCGCTGGATAGCTATGGAGCTCTCTGATAATCATCACGAGCCTTTCTGTGATATTATTCTATTGAATGTGGCTACAGGTGACATGACTAATATCACGCAGAGTGGGTATTTTGATATGAACCCTCGATTTGTGATGGGTGGAAATGCGATCATCTATGCTTCGGAACAATATGGCATGCGTAACCACGCTAGTTGGGGTTCGATGAATGATGTGATGATCGTATTTCTGAACCGTGCTGCTTATGATAAGTACAAACTCAATGAGGAGGATTATGAACTTCTACTTGACGAGGAGAAGAAGGCCGAAAAGGATGCAGATAAGGATGAGACTAAGGACAAGGAAAGCAAGAGTGATGAAATCCTAGTGGAGCTTGAGAATATCCAAGATCGTATCGTGAGACTGACCCCTGCTTCTAGCGACTTAGGTGACGCCTATATCACTAAGGATGGTAAAAAGCTCTACTATATGGCCGCTTTTGAGGGTGGATATGACCTATGGGTGAAGGATCTGCGAAAAGGTGATACCAAACTTCTGAAGAAGCTTGATGGTTCTTATGTCTCTTTTGAACCTGATGCAAAGGAGGAGAATCTCTTCTTTATCAGCACTGGAGGGGTACAAAAGATGTCTTTGAGTAGTGAAAAGTTGGAGTCTGTCTCTATCAGAGCAGAAATGAATCTCAATGCCAAGGCTGAGAGGGAGTTTATGTTTAACTTCGTTAAGAAGGAGGAGGCAGAGCGTTTCTACGTTAAGGATATGCACGGTGTGGATTGGGAGTTTATGACGGATGAATACCGTAAATTCTTGCCACATATCAATAATAACTATGACTTCTCTGAGATGCTATCAGAGCTACTTGGCGAGCTAAATGTATCGCACACTGGTAGTGGTTATGGTAAATTTAGCTCTGCTGAAAGGGTAGCTGAGACGGGGCTATTCTTTGATCTTACTCGAGCTACTGATGAGGGGCTTCTTATTGAAGAAGTTGTAGCTGGTGGTCCTTTTGATACGCACAAAAGCGAGGTACGTGCAGGAGACTATCTAACTAAGATTGATGGAGTAGAGATTCGTGCCAATGTGGACTTCTTCCCTCTACTCGCTGGTAAGAGCGGTAAGAATGTACTCTTTACTTTCTACTCCCCAAAGAGTGGTAAAACCGATGAGGAGGTGGTGAAGCCTATTTCTAGTGGACGCCTTAATGGTCTTCTATATGAGCGTTGGATCAAGCAACGTGCTGAGGAGGTGAAGCGTCTGTCGGGTGGTAAGCTGGGTTATGTGCATATCGCCTCGATGGATGATGATAGCTTTAGACGAGTTTACTCCGATGCTATGGGTAAGTATTACCAGACTGATGGCCTTGTAGTAGATATCCGCTACAATGGTGGTGGAAGACTACACGAGGATTTGGAGGTATTCCTTTCGGGCACTAAGTACCTAACTCAAGAGATTCAAGGTGAGTACTATTGCGATATGCCAAGTAAGAGGTGGACTAAGCCTTCGGTTATGGTGATGTGTGAGGCTGACTACTCAAATGCTCACGGATCGCCTTGGGTATATAAGCATATGGGGATAGGTAAACTTGTAGGAATGCCTGTGCCTGGAACGATGACCAGTGTGAATTGGGTAACGCTATTGGATCCATCACTCTACTTCGGAATTCCTGCTGTGGGCTACAAGACTGCCGAAGGCTATTATCTAGAGAACTTTGAGTTGCAGCCTGATGTAAAGGTGAACCTAGACTTCAAGAGGGTCCTAGATGGAAAGGATACTCAGATTGAAGCTGCTGTAAAAGAACTACTCAAGTAACCGAACTGATTTAATGAGAAAAAGGTGTTACCTTGACGAGTTGATAGGTAACACCTTTTATATCATTATTCTGAAGCGAACAAAGTGGCGGTAGGTCTTGTTATTCAATTGATGATATGGACAAATTGTCCTTGGCACGCATCTTGCTCCGTATCATAGATATATTGAGTATCTGTGAATAAATAGGTAAATTTGCACACTTTTTTGAATATATAGGAGAACGTATGAGACAATTAAAGATTGAGAAGTCGATCACGAGTAGGGACGACGCAGTAATGAATCGCTATATGAAGGAGGTTGCTAAGGAGGAGATGATCACTCCTGAGCAAGAGGCTGAATTAGCGATGCAAATACAGCGGAATGACGAAAATTCGGAAGCTGCTGTGGATAAACTGGTGCGTGCCAATCTCCGATTTGTGATTAGTGTGGCAAAGCAATATCAGGATTTGGGCCTACCTCTTATTGACCTTATCAATGAGGGTAATCTCGGTATGATACGTGCAGCTCAAGGTTTTGATGGCTCACGTGGTTTTAAGTTCATTACCTATGCAGTTTGGTGGATACGACAGAGTATTCTAAAGGCTTTGGGAGACCAAGGGCGTATTGTTCGCCTTCCACAGAATCAAGTAGGAAATGTGACGAAGCTGAAAGCTGCAAGAGATAGATTTGAGCAACTTCATCAGAGACTTCCCTCGCCAGAAGAATTGGCAGATGAGCTCGATATGGAGGTGGATAAGGTGATTGATATTATCCAAATCGATAAGGGTGAAGTTTCTGTTGATAAAACTTTTGATGACGGCGAGTCTAATACCCTTTTAGATGTCTTGCAAGATGAAGATGCTAGAGATGTTGATGGCGGGCTTATTGATGAGAGTTTAGTCAATGAGATTCGCTCGGCTATGCAGTGTCTTTCCGAGAGGGAGCAATATGTTTTGATCCATACATACGGCTTAGGTGGTGAGCAGGAAATGAGCCTCGATGAGATCGGATCTGCAGTAGGATTGAGCCGTGAAAGAGTAAGGCAGATACGTGAAAAGGCAATACGCCAATTACGTAAGAATGCTGATGAAACGCAACTGAGAAGCTATCTTGGATAGTAGAAGCTTTGCATTAGTCGTGATTAATGGGTCTCGAGATTGGTACACCAAATTCGAGACCTCATTAGTAGAAGTGAAGATAAATATAAGTGATTTGACCTAGTAGGTCTAGCTATCAATAATGAAGGAAATGGGAGTTGAATTACCAGAAAATCATGAAGAAGGAATTGAGATGGTTGCTCTCACTCTTCGTGGGATAGGAAGTGCTACACAATCCCCTGATGTGATGGTGGCACTCTTATCTCCTATTGATTCGGATAAATATAAATTGCCAAATGGTAATGAAATGATTTATCCTGTTGCCATTCCTTCTGAATTGAGTCCTATTTTTTTCTCTAAGATAAATAGCCTCTATTCTAGCAATGTAGATCTCCCAAATCTGACTTATTACTTTGAGCTAATTTCTGATACCAAGTTGACGGCACTCCATATATACGAGGGGAGATACTCCATAAAGTCCGATCTTTATTATGTGGGTGAGGATGGTACTCGTGGTAGCTTTAAGACTTCTATGCCTAATGGTTTGATGACTGCGCTGGAGCAGCGGTTGGATATCTTAATAGACTATAAGCTTCTCAGTAAAGCGGCTAGTTATTTTGATGTGAAACAAAAGGACTCTCTTTTACCTTCAGATGTTTCTCCATTGCAGTCCTACTACAATGAGCTTAAGTCGCAAATTTCTAATGGTGTAAAACCTGACGACCCTCTTGTGTTGCATCTTATTAAGATGCTTGCTTCTATGAGTGATGAGCTTATTCAGAATCTACTTGAGGTGGCAGTAGACTCTGAAAACTATGAATGGATTTCTGTACTTAAAAACAGCTAAATCGTGATTGATAGAGATTGGAAAGAGGTATTTAAACGTGAGGAATGTTTGGAGACATCGTCCCTCACCCGCGTTCATTTTCGTAATGTCCAAGGGTATATGGTCAATGGGCAAATGGTAGGAATAGACTTGGTGTTTTGTCCTAATAATAACGAAGATGATCGCCGATTGAGTATCTCTATTCCACCTTCATTGGTGGGCTCCTACAAATTATTGCTACAAGCAAGGATGCTTAAACTCGACCTTCGAATAGACGCGTTGGATGAGTACCAATCTGCTACAGGAATATTCTTACATAAAGTGATCATTCGAGCTGGTGAAGGAGGGGAGAGAGAAGGGTGGTTTTATACCCTTTCTGATATGGGCGAAGTTAGTTACTGCAGAGTACCTATATACCTAGCGGTGATGCATGCAGTATTACATCAATTGCCTGTAATGGCAGAGGATGCTCTCTTGGAAAAAGACTCACCTGTGGTATCTCTAGATGATATCCAAAAACAACTTAGCCATAGTGCTCCTATTCAACTAAGTAAGTCGGCCGTGTTGCAGCTAATGATTGATCAAGAGGAGGCTAATCATGAGTTTTTATCGAGGCTAACAGATGAGGAATTGAAGTCCTCCCTTTCAATACAAGAGTTAAAGGAGATCAAGGAGAAAGTGGTGGAGATGGAGAAGTATGAGTGGGCAAAGAGATTTGCTGAAATAATTGAGCAAAAAGAAGGCGATGAAAAGTAATATTGGTGATCTACCCTATTTTTATGCTCCAGATATCAGTAGCTCTTTAACGTTACCACAAGATGAAGCAAAGCATGCCTTTAGGGTTCTACGTCTTGAGGTGGGGGAAAATGTATTGATTACTGATGGTCTGGGGAACTTATATAGTGCCAAAATATCCAATAATTCACTTAAAGGCCAGAATATAACCGACCTGGTGCTTGTCGAGACTACACCTCCAATGTGTCCAAAGCTAGAGGTAGCTATTGCACCCACAAAAAATATAGATCGAATAGAGTTGGCCCTTGAAAAGCTCACAGAGATAGGAATAACTCGCTTTTCGCTAGTGGTTACGGAGCATACCATTCGAAGACGCGTCAATATGGAGCGTTTAGAGCGAATAATGGTTGCTGCAATGAAGCAGTCCGAAAAGATCAGAACGGTAGAGCTCAACCTTTTCCCTACACTAAAGGATTACCTTTCGCAACTTACCTATGAGGGTCGTTATATAGGTTATTGTGCAGATACATTTGAGAAAAGAGAGCTGAATGAGACCTTTGTCTCAGGTGTGGATAGTAGTTTCCTTATTGGTCCGGAAGGAGATTTTACAAGTGAGGAGGTTGCACTAACTCTCAGTCATGGCTTTAAGACTGTATCTCTAGGTCGTGAAAGACTACGAACCGAAACTGCAGGGATCTATGTGGGGATCCTTCATCATATTTTAAATTAATCAATATCTTATGTCCTATAATATTGAAAAGATAAGAGCTGACTTTCCAGCTTTAGATATAAAGATACACGACAAATATCCATTGATATATCTAGATAATGCGGCAACGACACAAAAGCCAAAGCAGATGCTAGATGCAGAGTATCTTGCTTATACCACTCGTAATGCCAATATACATAGGGGCGTGCATACTCTCAGCCAGCAAGCAACAATGGCTCATGAGAATGCTCGAGAAGTGATAGCAAGGTTTATCAATGCTAGGGAGGCAGCAGAAGTTTTATTTACAAGGGGGACTACTGAAGGCATCAACATGGTTGCGAGTATTTTTTGTTCGTCTCAAATGCAGGCAGGAGATGAAGTGATACTTAGTGCTATGGAGCATCATTCAAATATAGTCCCTTGGCAACTTCAAGCTGAGGCGCGAGGAATAAAGATTAAGGTCGTTCCTTGTTTTGATAATGGTGAATTAGATATGGAGACTATGAAGTCAATGTTTACCGACCGTACTAAGTTGGTCTCCATTTGCTACGCTTCAAATGTATTAGGGACGGTTAATCCTGTAAAAGAGATTATTGCTCATGCACACTCCAATGGTGTGCCAGTGCTTTTAGACGCAGCACAAGCTATTGCCCATCGTAAGGTAGACGTTACTGACTTAGACGTTGACTTCTTGGCTTTTAGTGGCCATAAAATATATGGTCCTACTGGAATAGGTGTGCTTTACGGAAAGCGAGAATGGCTTGAAAAGCTTCCTCCTTACCATGGTGGAGGTGAGATGATACAGCACGTGAGTTGGGAAAAGACTACCTATAATGAGTTGCCTTATAAGTATGAAGCTGGTACCCCAGACTTTATCAATAGTGTGGCACTTGCCGAAAGTATCAATTATGTATCAAATATTGGATTAGATAAAATCCAAGCCTATGAATCTATGTTGCTTTCGCATGCAACGGAGCAGATGCTCCATATTGATGGGTTGAAGATTTATGGTACTTCTGCCGACAAAGAGGCTGTAATCAGTTTCTTAGTGGAGGGAGTACATCCGTACGATTTGGGAGTTTTGCTTGATCAACAAGGTGTTGCTATTCGGACTGGTCATCATTGTGCCCAGCCATTGATGCAACGTTTTGGTATTGAAGGAACTGCTCGGGTTAGTTTCGGACTTTACAATACCAAGCAAGAAGTAGATAGTTTTATTAAAGCTGTGAAAAAGTCACTAATCATATTAGGGTAATATGGACGAGAGTCAGAATCAAAAGAAATATCGTCTTGGATACGCACTCGGAGGGGGTGGGGCTAAGGGATTTGCTCACCTTGGCGCTTTCAAAGTATTTGAGAAGTATGGAATTAAGCCAGATATTATAGCTGGAACTAGTGCAGGTGCATTGGCAGGAGTCTTGTATGCCGATGGTTTTGCACCTGAGGAGATAGCAGATCTTTTTAGAGGACATAAGCTAATGGACTTTGCCGAACTAAGTCTATTTTCAGGAGGCATACTAAAGCCAAGTGGGGTAGCAAGAATGCTAAAAAAGAACCTCCGTGCTAAGAGCTTTGAGCAATTACAAATCCCATTTGTCGCCGTTGCTACGAATTGGGAGACAGCAGAGATAACAGCCTTTAGAGATGGTGATGACTTGGTTTCGGCGGTCGTGGCTTCTTGTACAGTACCTATCGTCTTTCAGCCACTTAAAATAAAGGGGGTTGAATATGTAGATGGTGGAGTGCTGAAAAACTTCCCAGTCTCTGTAATCAGAGAAGAGACGGAGTGTGTCGTGGGCATTAACTTGTACCAACTAAGTCCTTTTGAATCCCCATCAAGTATTAAGAGCTCGGCGATGAGATATTTTGAAATTATCTCAAAAGCCAATATGAAAGAGGATATTGAGTTGGCAGACATTTTGATTGACATGAAAGGTCTTAAAGACTACAAGATGTTTGAATTAAAGGCAATTGACGATATCGTTAATCAAGGACAAGAGACAGCATCGGCTATTATAAGTGATTCAAGTGTATATCAACAGTTATTGCAGAAGTCTTCAACCGAATCTGTTTGTAAATAAATAGAGCGATTGGTTTGTCTATTCAACTGAAAATGATTACCTTTGCAGTCGGATTTTATTTTCACAAAATAATAGATTAATAATTTATGATGAACAACTACGAGACCGTTTTCATTTTAACTCCCGATTTGTCTGCAGACCAGACAAAGGAAGCGGTAGATAAGTTCGTTGGCTTGATTACCGATAATGGTGGTGAGCTAGTGAATCGTGAGGAGTGGGGTATGCGTAAGCTTGCTTATCCTATCCAAGCAAAGTCTACTGGGTTTTATGTATTCTTAGAGTTTAAGAGCGAGCCCTCTTTTATTGAGACGCTAGAGGTAAACTATCGTCGTGATGATAGGGTGATTCGTTTCCTTACATTCAAGCAGGAGAAGTATGCACTAGAGTATGCTGAGAAGCGTCGTCGCAACCGCAAAGAGCCTGTAAAGAGTGAAGAGGCAAGCAGTACAGTATCGGAAGAAAACAATTAAAGTAGACGAAAGTAAAGATTATGGCGAAAAAAGGAAAAGGTAAGTCAGAGGTGCGTTATCTTACACCACTCTCTATAGAGCGAAATCGTAAGAAGTATTGTCGCTTTAAAAAGGCTGGGATTAAGTTCGTAGACTATAAGGATCCTGAGTTCCTTAAGAAATTCCTCAATGAGCAAGGTAAGATCTATCCACGTCGTTTGACAGGTAACTCTCTTAAGATGCAACGCCGTGTAGCACAAGCTGTTAAGCGTGCTCGTCACTTGGCACTTCTGCCATACGTGACAGATATGATGGCATAGGGTTACTAATAAATAGCAAAGAATAATAATAACTTAAGGAGACAGAATATGAAGATTATTTTGAAAGAAGATATGCCAAATCTAGGCTTTAAGGGCGAGATCGTTGATGTAAAGGCTGGATATGGTAGAAACTTTCTAATCCCACAAGGAAAGGCAGTAATCGCATCAGAGTCTGCGATCAAGATCCTACAAGAGAATCAAAGACAGCAGGCTCGCAAACTTGAAGCTGAACTTGCTAATGCTCAAAAGATAGCTGATAAGATTGAAGGAACCTCTCTAACTATTGAGGTTAAGACAAGTAATGTGGGCCGTATTTATGGTTCAGTATCTGCTTCAATGGTTGCAGATGAACTAGAAAAGCTTGGCTTTACTGAGATCAATCGTAAGATGCTCCAAGTTCCTGGTATTAAGGAGGTAGGTGAGTATATTGCTAGGGTTCGTTTGCACAAGGACGTAACTGTAGAGGTGCCACTGACTATTGTGTCAGATACCCCTATTGTTAAGGCAGAGCCTAAGACTGAAAAGGCTGAGACTTCTGAGGAGGTAGAGGAAACCACTAAGGAAGAGAGTGCTGAGGTAGAGCAGGCAACTACTGAGGAATAATACGAGACTCGATTCTCGGAACTAATAAAGCTACTACATAGTGAACCACGAGGTTTTCTATGTAGTAGCTTTTTTCTGTTATGGTATAGAATAGGTATCTTTGCAGAAGTAGATTTGTAAGCAACTGTGGAGGATGGCACTTTGTGCGACATCCTCCTTTTATGCCGAAATAAATTATCAGGTCTTTATGAAAGAGCTTTTCCGGACACTCAAGAGATTTATACCACCCTACAAGTGGTACATAGTTGGTAATATATTCTTTAATATATTAACGCCAATCTTAAACCTCCTCGCGTTCTCTCTAATTATGCCCATACTGAATATACTATTCAAAATTGATAAGACTGTTTATCAGTTTATCTCTTGGGATACCATACAGTTATGGAGTGATGGCGGCCTTTCTCGCCTAAGTGCTGTTGTCAAGAATAATTTCTTCTACTATATTACCCAACTTATTACTGAGTATGGAGCTTCAAATACCTTAATCATATTGGGTGTGTATCTTTCGGTGATTACGTTTCTTAAGGTGGCATCGGCTTATATGGGTTTTTACTGCATGATCCCTGTTCAAACCGGTGTGGTTAGAGACATCCGAAATAGCATCAACGATAAGATTATGGAGCTTCCTCTAGGCTTTTTCAGTGATGAGCGAAAGGGAGATATCATTGCTCGAGTGACAGGAGATGTAAATAATATAGAGTCTTCTATCATCAGTTCACTAGAGTCCCTGATCAAAAATCCTCTAATGATATTGATCTCACTAGCTGCCATGGTGGCCATTAGTCCTGAACTAACCCTCTTCGTACTTATTGTACTTCCGATAGCAGGATATGTGATGGGACAAGTGGGTAAGAAGCTCAAGATGACCTCCCTTTTAGCTCAAGAACAATGGGGTATGCTCATTAGTATGATTGAGGAGACACTGAGTGGATTACGTATTATTAAGGCTTTTCATGCCGAAGAGATGATTCGAAAGCGTTTTTCTAGCTATAATGATACGTTCAGAAATACTTCAATGCGGGTGTCTAAAAGGCAGCAGATGGCACACCCGATGAGTGAATTCTTGGGTACAGTTACGATTTCTATTGTACTTTGGTATGGTGGATCATTGATATTAGACCAAGCAGGTGGGTTAGATGCCAGTACATTTATTTACTATTTAGTTATTTTCTACAGCATCATCAATCCAGCCAAGGACTTTTCAAGGAGTAGCTATGCTATTAGGAGAGGATTTGCTAGTCTTGAGCGTGTAGATATGATTCTACTAGCACAGAATGACATCACTGACCCAGAGAAGCCTGAAGACATCACTTTTCATCACTCTATTTCCTTTAAGGACGTTTCTTTCAAATATGAAGATACTTGGGTGTTGAAAGATATAAACCTTAGCATAAAAAAGGGACAAACAGTAGCCATCGTAGGGGCTAGTGGGTCAGGGAAGAGTACCTTAGTGGACTTGCTACCTCGCTTCTATGATGTGCAAAAGGGTGGGGTGTACATTGACGAAACAGATATTCGTAATGTACGTATGCTTGACCTAAGAAGGCTTATGGGCAATGTAAATCAAGAGGCTATTCTCTTCAATGATACGATTTACAATAATATCGCCTTTGGCGCAAAGACCACCCTTGATAAGGTACAAAGAGCTGCAAGAATAGCTAATGCGGAGGAGTTTATTGCAGAGCTTCCAGAAGGCTACAACACTAATATCGGAGACCGAGGCGGGAAACTGAGTGGCGGTCAACGTCAAAGGCTTAGCATTGCCAGAGCTGTGCTAAAAGACCCTGAAATACTTATTCTAGATGAGGCCACCTCTGCACTAGATACCGCTTCTGAAAGACTAGTGCAAGAAGCTCTTGAACGCTTAATGAAGGGTCGTACTACCATTGTGATCGCTCACAGACTATCCACCATTACCAATGCGGATAAGATCGTAGTGCTAGAGGATGGCTCTATTGTGGAAGAAGGGACGCATCAAGAGTTGATGGATAAGAATGGTAGGTATGCATCTCTCGTTTCTCTACAATCATTTAAGTAGCACCAATCAATCGGTGCTATCCTCAAATAGATAGAGGTAGTCTCCATAGCCTTCACTCTTCATATTGGCTTTTGGGATAAACCTTATTGCCGCACTATTGATGCAATATCTATAGCCACCCTGCTCCTTTGGTCCATCTTCAAATACATGGCCGAGGTGGCTATCTGCTGAGCTACTTCTTACTTCTATGCGTTCATAGCCCAGTTTGAAGTCAGACTTCTTGTTGATACCTTGTGTATTGATCGGTTTCGTGAAAGATGGCCAACCACACCCTGCATCATACTTATCCTTTGAGCAGAAAAGAGGTTCACCAGAGACAATATCTACATAAATCCCATCCTCATTTGTGTCATTATACTCGTTGGTAAATGGACGCTCTGTTGCCTCATTTTGAGTTACTAGATATTGGATGGGTGAGAGCCTCTGTTTTAGCTCATCTTTGCTTTCCGACAATCTTTTCCTCTCGGCAGATCGAATAGCATTGTCTGATGCTATTGATTCTTTCGGTACCACTGCATTCTTAGCAAGACCAAACATTTCTATCGGTACATGGCAATATCCACCTGGTCGATTGCTCAAGTAATCTTGGTGATAGGTTTCAGCCTTGAAGTAGTTCTTAAGGAGTTTCACTTCCACCATCAATACCTTCGAATACTTACTCTGTAGCCGTGCAAGAGCATTCATAATTATTGGCCTATCAGCAACATCAGTATAGTAAACCCCAGTGCGATACTGAGTTCCTCTATCATTCCCTTGCCGGTTAAGAGTGGTTGGGTCGATGATTTGAAAGAAATGGTCTAGTAAAAACGATAACGACACCTTGCTACTATCATAAGATACCTTCACTGTTTCAGCCGCTTCAGTCTTGCCCGTACAGACCTCCTCATATGATGGGTTTTCTACAATAGTATTGGCATATCCCACTTCTGTTTCCACCACACCTGGTAGCAACTTCATATAGTGTTCTACTCCCCAAAAACAGCCTCCCGCCAGATATATTACCAGTATCGTTTCGTTCATAATTCTTTGTTTATTTATTCTTAAAATAGACCACAATAAGCCCCAATGAACTTTTGTCATTAAAGTGGAACTTACGCGATGGCAATTTACTGATTTTTTTCGAGAAAATGTTTATCTGTACAGGGGGGATATATTCTCTTCTCCACACTTCGTGCAACGGTCTCTATTATTTATTATCTTTGCAATAGATTATTGTAGGAAAGGCGTCTGGCATAGTTAATGATTGGGAAATAGACCTCAGAAAGGTATCACTTAATTCTACTCATCTTATTACTCCAGAGCTACAAGGGTTTTATTCGTTTTAAGATTTTATGGAAAGATCAGGTCAATCTCTTTGGCAGTTTATCGCTTCATTTTTTGATATGCGTCACGAGAAGGAAAATGAAACGGTCATTATTGATGCTCTCAAGTCAGATGTGGAGTTCAAAGGAACAAAGATGTTCATCCTCATCTGTGCTATTCTAATTGCCTCTTTGGGGCTAAATATGAATTCCACTGCTGTGATCATCGGTGCCATGCTTATCTCACCTCTGATGGGCCCGATTATCGGTTTTGGATTAGGATTAGGGATTACTGATTTTAATCTTGTTGGACGAAGCGTCAAGAATCTTGGGATGGCGGTGGCCATCAGTGTTATCACTTCCACTATTTACTTCTTGATCAGCCCTATCAGTGTGGCGTCGAGTGAGATATTGGCACGAACACAGCCCACTGCTTACGATGTCCTTATCGCACTATTCGGCGGTACTGCAGGTATTATAGCAGGTACAAGTAAGTCAAAAGGTCAGGTTATCCCAGGTGTTGCGATTGCTACAGCTCTGATGCCACCACTCTGTAGTGCTGGGTACGGGCTTGCTACTTGGCAATTGAATTATTTCTTCGGGGCTTTCTATCTTTTCATTATCAACGCTGTATTTATTGGCCTCTCTACATTTATAGTGATCAGACTTCTTAAGTATCGTAGGGTCACCTACGTGGATAAGGCGAGGGGAAAACGACTAAATAATCTTGTGATAGCGATCGTGGTATGTACGATCATACCAAGTGTAATTTTAGCATATCGATTTGTACATGATACCTTCCAAGAGATTCAGCAGGATAAGTTTATTAAGGAAGAGATGATCTTTGATAATTCATTCGTACTCTCATACGATAATACCAAGACCGACTCTGTAGATTATTTCAACGTCAATATCATAGGGGAGGAGATTTCCCCTGATGAAATCCAGCGTCTTCAAGATCTACTTCCATCTTATGGATTGAAGAATACCATACTATCTATCAAGCAAGGTTCAGATAAATCCAATATCGAAAACCATTGGCTTTCGATCATGAGTGATATGCAAAGTGCCTCTGATAAGAGCTATACAAAATATCTGCAACTAAGGAATGATTCTCTCAATATAGCACTCAGTAACCATCAAGCCTTTTATCGTCAGGCGGAAGCGGTGACTCATGAGATGCAACAACTTTTTGAAGAAATTACTTATAGCCAGTTCGGCGAATTATACTCTTTCCGCACCGATTCCATCATGAAAGACGCCTCAATGGTTAGTACGCAAGTGGTAGACACCATTCCTTATATCAAGTTGTTTACGGATAAGAAAATCAGTGATGAGCGTGAGAAATTAATCCGTAATTGGCTATCTATAAGGTTTGAGAAGCCTATTATTACGATTGAGAGAGATAAACAGAATTAAAAGGAGGGCTCTGTTCCATGATTATCATAAAATAGGAGGAAAGCAAAATCTTGTTTTCCTCCTATTTTATAATAAAGGTCTTGAGATGTTATTTGCGGAATGGAAGCTTGATCACCTCTGCAGGCACTGCTTTCTTACGGATGTGGATGAAGATTTCAGTTCCTGGCTCCTTATACGCTACCTGTACATATCCTAGGCCAATTCCCTTACCTAGCACAGGTGATTGCGTTCCAGAAGTAACGCGGCCAATCACTTCACCCGCAGCATTCTGGATCTCATATCCATGGCGAGGAACACCTTTCTCCTTCAGCTCAAACCCGATAAGGCGATTCTTGATCCCCTCTTCCTTTGTCTTAAGGAGTAGGTCACGACTTGGCATTTTCTCCTTGCCCTCTACAAACTTAGTAACCCAACCAAGACCTGCCTCTAGTGGGTTAGTAGTATCATCGATGTCATTACCATATAGGCAGAAGCCCATCTCTAGTCGTAGCGTATCACGTGCTCCAAGGCCAGTAGGCTTGATGCCAAACTCCTTGCCTGCCTCAAAAAGGGTATCCCATACCTTGTGGGCATCCTTTATATCTTTGAAATATAGCTCAAAACCTCCTGCACCAGTGTAGCCGGTATTGGAGATGATGCAATCTATCCCAGCAAACTTGCCATAGGCATAGTGGTAGTAAGCAATGGTATTCAGGTCAATGTCCACACACTTCTGAATGGTTTGCTTTGCCTTAGGACCTTGTACGGCCAAAATGCTTACTCTCTCAGACTCATTTTCAATGGTTACACCTTCGATCTGGTGCTTTTTCATCCAGTTGAAATCCTTTTCGATGTTAGCTGCATTCACAGCACACATATACCTACCACCTTCTAGTAGATACATGATAAAGTCATCTACAATACCGCCATCTCCATTTGGCATGTAAGTGTACTGTGCTTTTCCAAGCTCTAGCTTTGTAGCATCATTGCTACTGACAGTTTGAATAAATTCAAGTGCCTTAGGTCCACTTATTACGATAGAGCCCATGTGAGAGACATCAAAGACGCCTACATTTTCAATCACATTCAGATGCTCAGGGTTGATCCCTTCGTACTGAATAGGCATATTGTAGCCAGCAAATTCACTCATCTTGGCACCCAACTCAATGTGGATGTCTGTAAAGGGTGTTTTCTTTAGTTCCATAATGTTGTTTTATAAAGTATTAGTAAATCTCTATTTTGTCACTTTGGTAGTAGCGATCTTTACGATCACCTCCATTGCCTTGATTAGGGAAGGTACTGGAAGGTATTCGTAACGACCATGGAAGTTGTGCCCACCAGCAAAAATGTTGGGGCAAGGCAATCCCATAAAGGAGAGTTTTGAACCATCTGTACCACCACGGATAGGCTCAATTATAGGCTCTACGCCAGTCGCCTTCATCGCTTCTGCTGCGTGGTTTACAATGTACATCTTATCGGCAATCACCTCCTTCATATTAAAGTATTGGTCGGTAACTTCTGCAACGCAAGAACCTTCTCCATATAGTTCATTGATACGCTTTGCTACCTCCTTGATACAACTTTTCTTGAGATCAAACTGCTCACGGTCATGATCTCGAAGAATGTAGTGCAATTCAGCCTCCTCAACCGTACCACTCATGCCTACTAGGTGATAGAACCCATCATAGCCATCGGTGTTGCTAGGCAGTGCTTGTGGTAGGTAGCTATTGTACTCCATAGCGAGTAGCTGAGCATTGATCATCTTATCTTTAGCACTTCCTGGGTGCACATTCAGCCCCTTGAAAGTTACTTTAGCCCCTGCGGCATTGAAGTTTTCATACTGTAGCTCACCGATTTCACCGCCATCAATGGTATAAGCAAAGTCGGCACCAAACTTCTTTACATCAAATTTATCAGCTCCTCTACCGATCTCCTCATCGGGAGTAAAGCCCACCTTTATGGTCCCGTGAGGAATCTCAGGGTGATCAATTAAGTACTGAATAGCCTCTAAGATTGAAGCAACACCCGCCTTATCATCTGCTGCAAGAAGGGTGTGCCCATCTGTTACGATGATCTCCTGACCCTTGTATTGCTCAAGTTCAGGGAATGTTTTCAGGGAGATCCTGATGTCTTCTTTTGGGTCTAGGACAATATCGCCTCCCTCATACTGCACAAAGCGTGGCTTGATATCCTTCCCACTCATATCGGGAGCGCTATCCATGTGTGCTATAAATCCAATCGTGGGCTGATCCCAATCGCAATTAGCTGGAAGAGTAGCCATTAAATAGCAGTTATCATCTAGAGAAATATCTTTTAGCCCCATTTCTTCTAGGTCTTTTTGGAGCTCATGGGCTAGATCCCATTGAATCTTTGTACTAGGGGTAGTGGTTGATTCGGGATCCGATTTAGTATCAATAGCGATGTATCTTAAAAATCTATCTACTACTGGGTGTCTCATAACTATCTTTGAATTTTAGTGATTATTTCATTCGCAATGTTTTCTGCTTCCTCCTCTGTTTTGGCCTCGGCGTATATGCGCACTATAGGCTCCGTATTGCTTTTACGAAGGTGAACCCACTTGTCGGGGAAGTCTAGCTTCACTCCGTCTATAGTAGTAACCTCTGCCTTCTCCCTGTATTCGTTCTCAATCTCCTTAAGGATTCTATCCACTTGTAGGGTAGGGGTTAGCTCCGCTTTTTTCTTGATCATAAAGTACTTAGGAAGAGTACTCAAGATCTCCGTAGGCTTTGCCCCTCTTTTCGCCAGCATCGTGAGGAAAAGTGCAATCCCCACAAGGGCATCTCTGCCGTAATGCGACTTTGGGTAGATCACTCCACCATTTCCTTCACCACCAATAAGCGCATCTACCTCTTTCATTTTCGTAGTGACATTTACTTCGCCAACCGCTGCCGCATAGTATTTGCCTCCATGCTTCACCGTTACATCACGGAGTGCACGTGTAGAGCTAAGGTTAGAGACTGTATTGTGCCCTGGGTAGAGCGATAGGAGGTAGTCTGATACACTCACCAACGTATATTCTTCGCCAAAAGGCGTCCCATCCTCATTGTAGATAGCCAGGCGGTCCACATCTGGGTCGACTGAAAAGCCTACGCAAGCCCTCTTCTCTACCACCAGCTTTGAGAGATCTTGTAGATTGTGAGGCAATGGCTCAGGATTATGGGCAAAATCACCAGTTGGATCACCATGGACTATATAGTAATCCTTTACACCTAGCGCCTCAAGAAGCTTCGGGATCACAATTCCACCGACCGAATTAATGGTGTCGACAGCCACCGTAAAACCTGCCTTCCTGATTGCTTCCACATCCACTTCAGGAAGAGAAAGAACGTCCTGAATATGCCGATCGGTATAGCACTTCTCAGAAACCTTTCCGATTTCCCCAACACTCGCAAATTGAAGGTTATTCGACTTCGCTAGCGAAAGCACCTGGGCACCCTCCTCTGCATTCAAAAACTCCCCTTCATGATTGAGTAGCTTCAGGGCATTCCACTCCTTGGGGTTGTGGCTCGCTGTAATGATGATACCACCATCGGCTTGCTCATAAGTAACCGCTAGTTCGGTAGTCGGTGTGGTAGCCAAACCGATGTCCACCACATCAAATCCCATACCCATTAATGTGCCAATAACCACGTGCCTTACCTGATTACCCGAGATACGAGCGTCACGCCCTACCACTATCTTACCACTTTTGAGCGGACTATTGTCGCGAATAAACTGCGCGTAAGCAGCCGTAAACTGAGCTATATTAATCGGGTTGAGACCATTCTCTTGGCCTCCTCCTATCGTACCTCTAATGCCAGAAATTGATGTGATTAGACTCATAATTGATTACTGTTTTCTATTAAACCTGAGCTGGTCGTAGTAAAGTGCAATACCACTATCATTATCGTTTTTGAAAAACGAACTACTTTGGAACGTAAAGGCTGGTCCCTCTCTAAATGAGGCAATCATCTGAATCGTAGAGCCGATGGGTACCTGCTTTAGTGCCAACATCATCGCATTGCAGGCAAAAGGCTGCATACTCTCTTCACCTCTCGTGGAGTTAGGTGCTGGCTGTATCCCACCACGAAAATACTCCATATTGATATCAGCTTGGTAAATAAAGGTGACCCCTGGCTCACTACTTTCGGTAGGACCAATATTGCTAAAAGTGATAGGCCCGCTTTTCATTCGTTCGCCTATCGCTTGATACGAAAATCTAGCCAATATGGGGGTTACCCCACTGACAGCCATATCCTCGGTCTTTCCAGCCTCGATCACGTTGATCCACACTCCTATACCTTCACCCACCTCATTCTTTAGCTCCACAAACTCGTTGGGTGCCATCTGGAGGTCACTAGGGAGGTCATGGATCACCCTAAACCCCTTTTTATCCATAAAAGCTTGGATCTCCTTATGCTCCCTTTTTACCATATCGGTATAGGAGATACGCTTGTTTCTACACCCTGTAGTGGTTAGGATGGCAAGGAGCAGTAGAGAAATATATAAGACTTTCTTTTTCATACACCGATGGATTAAAAGTTAGCATTGTTGGGCGTGCGTGGGAAGGGGATCACATCACGAATATTACCCATCCCCGTCACAAATAGTAGCAGTCGCTCAAAGCCAAGCCCAAAGCCAGAGTGGGGCACACTACCAAATCGCCTAGTATCTAGGTACCAATCCATCTCGGAGAGAGGAATCCCCACCTCCTTGCAGCGACTGATGAGCTTCTCAAGGCTCTCCTCTCTTTGCGAACCTCCAATGATCTCACCAATCTTTGGGAAAAGCACGTCCATGGCACGGACCGTTTTGCCATCCTCATTCTGCTTCATATAGAAAGCCTTAATCTCGGTAGGGTAGTCGGTCAGAATCACAGGGCATTGGAAGTGGTTCTCCACCAGATACCGCTCATGCTCCGACGCGAGGTCCACACCCCAGTAGACAGGGTACTCAAACTGATGCCCATCCGCCACCGCCTGCTCCAGTATCTTGATCCCCTCAGTATAGGAGAGGCGTATGAAGTCCTTTTTCACTACCGACTCCAGTCGCTCGATCAGCCCTTTATCAATTCGCTCATTCAGGAAGGCTAGGTCGTCCTTGCAATTATCCAGAGCCCATTGCACCAAGTACTTGATAAATTCTTCCGCAAGATCCATATTCTCCTTTATCTCATAAAAGGCCACCTCCGGCTCTATCATCCAAAACTCCGCCAGGTGCCTAGGGGTATTGGAGTTCTCTGCTCTAAAGGTGGGGCCAAAGGTATAGATCGCCCCCAGAGCAGTGGCAGCTAGCTCACCCTCCAGCTGACCCGATACCGTCAGATTGGTGCGCCGACCAAAGAAGTCTTGGCTATAATCTACGCCCCCCTCCTTGGTACGGGGAGGGTTATTCAAGTCCAGAGTGGTTACCTCAAACATAGCACCGGCTCCCTCAGCGTCAGATGCGGTAATTAGAGGAGTATGGAAATAAAAGAAACCTCTATCGTGGAAAAACTTGTGGATGGCATAGGCCATATGGTGTCGGATCCTAAAGACCGCCCCAAAGGTATTGGTGCGAGGGCGTAGGTGGGCAATCTCACGAAGAAATTCCATGCTGTGCCCCTTCTTCTGGAGCGGGTAGCTATTGGGATCCGCCTTACCATATATCTCTATAGCCGAAGCCTGTATCTCCACACTCTGCCCACGCCCTTGTGATTCGGTGAGCTTCCCGATAATACTCACCGCCGCTCCTGTGGTGATATCCTTTAGTATCTCGGCATCAAATAGGCTGTGATCCACCACCACCTGCATATTGTGAATACAGCTGCCATCATTGATCGCCACAAAGCTAAGCCCCTTGGAGCCCCTTTTGGTCCTTACCCACCCCTTGATATTGACCTCACTCCCCACTTTGGGGGCGATGAGTATATCTACTATCTTACTGCGTTCCATCACTTCTACAAACTTTAGTTTTTTTTACTCAAATGCACCACTCTTCAGGCTGTTCACCTCCTCCTGCGTGAGGTAGCGCCACTTGCCCCTACCTAGGTTTTTCTTGGTGAGCCCTGCGAAGTAGACCCTATCCAGCTTCTTCACGTGATACCCCAGGTGCTCAAAGAGACGGCGGACGATCCTATTACGCCCAGAGTGAATTTCTATCCCCACCTGCGATAGATCCTCCTCCGTCACATAGCTAATGGCATCGGCATGCATCTCGCCATCCTCTAGCTCCACGCCATCGGCCAGCTTCTGCATATCCTCTGCCGCCACCTCTCTATCCAGCCACACATGGTAGATCTTTTTCTTCTTGTGCGAAGGGTGGACCAATTGTGCTGCGAGGTCGCCATCATTCGTTAGAAGGAGTACGCCCGTAGTATTTCTATCCAATCGCCCTACAGGATAAATGCGCTCCTTACACGCCTTCCTCACTAGGTGAGTCACCGTGAGCCGCTCCTGAGGATCATCCGTGGTGGTGACACAATTGCGGGGCTTATTCAGAAGTAGGTAAACTTTTTGCTCCGGCCGTACTTCCCGACCATTCACCTCCACACGATCTCGGGCGGTGATCTTGGTGCCTAGCTCCGTCACCGGTGCACCATTCACCAGTACCGCCCCCACCTTGATCAGCTCATCCGCCTCCCGCCTAGAGCATACCCCGGCATTGGAGAGAAACTTATTGAGCCTTACCTCCTCCGCTAGATCAATGGGCTCCTGATCGTAAAGTGGTGGCACTGGCTCGCTTTTCCTCTTGGAGTGAGCCCCACGTGATGGAGCTCCTTGTGATGTAGCTGGGAACCTTCCGCCACCTCCTTGTCGGCCGCCCCTTGGTCTGCTGGGGGAGGTGCTGTAGTGATTGGCACGAGCGGATCCTTCACCATACTCACCCTTATCATCTCCCCCCTCCCCCTGGGCGTAGATTTGTCGCTTCGCTTCCCGCACCTGCGAGTATTGCTCTTTATAAAAGCTCCTTTGGCGCCTATTCTCCGCTAAGTCGCCTACCGGCTCCGTGCCCTGCTGTCGATTGCTAAGAGGGCGGGGAGGGCGGGGAGGGTCATTCGAAAATCGACCCCTACTACTAGGGACCCTGCCACTATCCATTTCGCTGATACGGCGCCGTTTCCGTACCTGCGAGCCACCGAAAGGCCTCGGCTCCTCCGAATGCTCCGAGTGGCTATATTGTCTTGAAGTGCCAAGAGGGCCCTTCATGGAGTGCTCTCCTGCCTCACGGCGGTATCGATTCCTCTTGCCATCCTCTCCGCTACTTCTCTCAAGTGGCTCTTGGGATAGCCCTTCTCTCCATTCCATACAAAATTGTGTCGTTGTTACTACTCCTATTCATTTCATCACCCTCGCTACCGCAAGGTCCACAAAGTTACAGAAAAAGATGAACCTATCCCAATCAAATGCCTTTATAAGAAGGGAGGAGAATAATATTTATGCGAGTTGTACTCAATGAGGGTAGTAAAGTATGTGCCACCAAGTAAGCAGGTGTGGCAATATGCTCCAAATATAAGCTGAAATTTTGGCCTCATCCGATATTCTGCGTGATGGGGTGACT
>NZ_KV820670.1:0-309 GCF_001815465.1 Porphyromonas sp. HMSC077F02
TCAGAAAACTTTCGTTTCCCGACCTACTCGATTCACCATCTCAACTTTCTTCCTAAAAAATGAGACCTAGGCAGGTGGGGCTCGAACCCACGATATAGGGGGGGACTTAGTCCCCATACCTATCGCTACCAACTGCGATCATCTGCCTAGATCTCTCCGCAAAGATAGCAATAATATGATAAGTCTTTAAATGTTTCAGAGGTTACTCATTAGAAAGAATCGTCAACAGGTATTTGATTGAATATACCATCTATAAGGGTATGAGAGCACCCGAAAGGGTGCCATTCAGCTAGCCCCCAGTCGAGGCTC
>NZ_KV820671.1:0-277 GCF_001815465.1 Porphyromonas sp. HMSC077F02
CCTATTTAGCACGGACCTCTGCCGAGGTCCTTACACCCTTTAGGCACTCCCCTGAAAACTATACGGTGATACCTTTCTAATGCGTAATCCCTGCCCATTCCCACCTCAACTATATTGGAATGAGAAAAATTACAGCCGTCAACCCTTCATTCCGTATGCGTGCGGAATAGATTCCGTAGCCATGCGGAATGCATTCCGCACGCATACGGAACGGGACGTTGATACGGTCTCCTGAAAAAGCTCTGTGGTATTCCTGAAAATAGTACACACGGGTTCA
>NZ_KV820672.1:0-271 GCF_001815465.1 Porphyromonas sp. HMSC077F02
TTACCATGAATGACCTCCCCTCGTGGGAGGTCAGCCGGATCCTAGCCCCGAATCGGAGGGGCGAATGTCCCGAACGACTCGGGGGTAATGAAGCCCTCCCTCCCCCATCTTACGACCCCTTGCGGGTCGGATAACCGCATCAGATTAATTCTGGAATGGTTTGTCCGACCTCCCACGAGGGGAGGTCGTAGGGGTGGGGTGGTTGCCACGTTTCCCCCCAGTCGTTCGGGGACTTTGCCCCTCCGACTCGGGGGCTAGGATCCGTCGGACC
>NZ_KV820673.1:0-2439 GCF_001815465.1 Porphyromonas sp. HMSC077F02
CACCCGCCGCGAACCCGGCTCGGGACTCAGCGGATACCTTGAAGTTAGACCATCAAAGGTCAAGGGGTGTAAAATGGACTATGGCACCTACTTCTCTTTCAACTATCGCAAGGATAATTGGGATTTCTTTGTTAACAGCTGGAATGGCAATTGGAGAGGAATCAATATCACCGACGATGCCACATTTATTGGCAAAATCGGGCAAGACAAGTGGACTAATACCACAAGTATGGTTTCAAAGTTTTGGGGGAACGACCACAACTTTACATTCGGTGTCAATTATTCCGACGACCTGCAAAGTGCTGGAGTACAATATCGATTGAGTGCTGATAACGATTTTTCAACTAGTGAAGGTAAACTCATCAGTTCGCTACAGCAGAATAAACCCTTGTATAGCTTTACAGAAGAATCAAAGCCTTGGAGATATGCACACCGCCCAAGCCTCTACTATTTGCGTAAAATAGGCCAATGGAAAACGCAGATAGATATAGACTACTACGAAAGTACAAAGTCTGAAAAGGCAACTACAACAAAGAGAGGCTACACCGAGGCATACGAATTAAAGGCGTTGAAAGGAAGGAGCGGAGATAAGTACCAATCTGCTGGCGCTAGACTAGATATCGATGGACCTCTCTGGGGCGGTTCGCTGAATGTAGGGGGTGGATACTCGTGGGCCAATAATAGTTTCTTCAACTATAGTGACCCAGAGCTCAAACTCCCCGACCTCAATAGCACTCTCAAGGAGCAAACCTATGTGCTTTATGCCGAGTATAGCCATGCCATCGCCCAAAAGTTTATGCTCACAGCAGGTCTACGTATGGAGCATGTACGCAACCGCTACGATAATCAGGCAATAGAGATCAAGGATTATATCAAGACCAACCTATTCCCTACCCTCTCCTTTGGTGGACAACTGTGGGGAGTCAATACACAGCTATCCTTTAGAAGCCAGATCAATCGGCCGAACTTCTGGAGACTACAGCCAGGCTATCAGTATTTATCCGAATATGAATATCAGGTGGGTGACCCCAACCTCAAGCCAGGACTCTCCTATACTACTCAGCTGATGCTCAATAAGAGCTGGGTGACACTGATGCTTACGCACGAGTACAAAGTCAATTCTCTAACGCAAGAAACGCAGCGAATGAAGGATCCCTCCGATCCTAATAAGTATCTACAACACAAGACCGTTCTGAAGCATATCAATGCTGATCCCTACAGCAGATTGGTAGGAGCCTTAGTCCTTAGTCCTCGGGTGAAGTGGTGGCAGCCCACCTTCACGGTAGGTGCTTTGAAGTTGATTGGATACAACCTCCAGCACTTTGAGGAGACCATCACCAATCGTAAACCCTTCGTATACCTCAATTGGCAAAATCAATTCACCCTGCCCAAGGAGCTGACCATTACTGCCAATCTAAACTACCTACCTACCGGTGGAAGTCAAGACAATCTTGAGATAATTGGTGCTCAAGCATTTCTCAATATGGAAATCTCCAAACGGTGGCTAAAGGATAATGCCCTCACCACAACTTTTTCGCTCAATAACCTCCCCTTTTCACCTATGAAAGTAAGGTTGGTAACTAAGTACACAGAGTTGACCACCACGCAAAGGGTGATGCCAAGAGTAACATTTACCATCGCCTACCGCTTCAATGCAACTAAGCAAAAGTACCAAGGTAAGGGTGCCCTCGGATCCGTCATCGACAGAATGTAGTAAGCAACCACCCCCACCCCACGACCCCTTGCGTGTTGGACGAACCATTCTTTAATCCTAGAATCGGTAGTCCGACCCGCAAGGGGTCGAATATATACGTGTCACCTATAAACCCCCAGTCGTTCGGGGCTAACGCTCCTCCGACAGGGGGCTACGACAAATCGGACCTCTCCGAGGTCCTTACCTGCTTGTCTAGTACAAGGAATACCTGTACGGAAAGTATCTTAAGTTGATTTTTCTAATGTGCAACCCCCGCATATACACTTTCACGTATGGAAGTTCAACCCTAACTGTAGCAGGGCAAAAGTTTAGTTGCATCTCGCCGTTTGCTTAGTTGCATCTCGGCGATCGCTTAGTTGCAACTAAACTTTCGCTTTTATAGCATATTGTATATCAGATAGTTACAAATCGCCTAAAAACGACTATCATAAGCTCGGAATTTATCGGAAGGACCTTGGAAGAAGTCCATTACAATCACCTAAACGTCCGTCTTTGCCGATAGGCACTTCAAAAAGCGGATATTACAGAATGGCGATTTGTAGCCTAGGGGTTACGCATTAGAAAAGATAGTTGTGCGAATGACCATATACAAGATAGTGGAGTAAGGATCTCGGTAGAGGTCCCTCTTAAATAGGCACAGGTCGTTCTAGGCTAACGCCCCTCCGACCTGTGTGCAAGAGCATATTCACCGCCTCCTTGACCCCGGCTGAGGGGTCAGACCTAGA
>NZ_KV820673.1:2539-16179 GCF_001815465.1 Porphyromonas sp. HMSC077F02
GGACCTCTGCCGAGGTCCTTACTCATAGACACCCAGCTAAAAACCATACAGCGTGAACTTTCTAATGCGTAGCCCGTGAGTACCACTCAACCATTGGAGGTCTCCATCTGTTTTAAGAGTATGAAGCAGTATGTAGAGAATAAAATACGACAATGCCTAGGGGAGGATAATCCTTCCCTACTTTGGCTCGCCTACTTACTTCCTTTTGGCCTGCCCATAGTCGATACGTGGGGCAAAGGAGTAGTGGCAGGCTGGGTGCTCCTATGCATCGGAGTGCTTCTGCTCTTTGTACGTGGCACTCAGCGCCATCGGCACTCTTGGCGAATGACGCTCTTTCTACCTGTCTTGGCACTGTTATTAAGCACAGTAGTGAGCTTCTACCTAGTGCCTCATTGGCACCTCTATTGGAGCTTGCTCTCTATGGCACTTTCGTCTGGATGGCTGTGGAGGATTGAGGAGACCTTGGCACGGGAGAACCCTCTCAGCATTGAGGAGTGGCTCTTTAGTGCCCGACTATTTGGTATCGGGAGCCTTGGGTATATGCTCATTTGCCTTTTGGGTCTTCATAGATTCGGTTGGTCGGAGTGGGCACCAATGCCACTCATTATTATAGGGGTGGTACTGCATCAAGCTCGGGTGCACAAGGCATCGATCTGCTGGAAGCAATCCTTTTGCTGTCCTATCGGCACTCCCTTGGTGCGGATGGCGATTGTACGAGGTAATGAATTATGGCTAACGAAAAGGCCCTACACTGGCTGCTTTGTGGAGAATAAGGAGGCTCCTTGCCACGCAGCAATCTATAGAGATCAACCGCTGACCACTTGTGTTAATCCTGGGGAAACACCTGAGGAGGCAATTCATAGGGCGTACTGCTCTATCGGATTAAAGTTGAAGGAGACGCCTCGGTTTCTGCTCAAGTACGGCTACCACCCCACACCAGAAAATGAGCGGGTAGTCTATCTATTTGTGCTCAACCTTAGGGGGTATAACTATGAGACAACACTCAATATGAGAGGGCACTTCTATAGCCCTGAGAAGATTGACCACCTCATTGCTAAAGATTACTTTCAACCCCAATTTGTGGAGGAGTACAAGTATCTCAAGAATACGCTTCTCCGAGCTAATGCCGTTCTCGACTCAAATATGGTTACCGAATAAGGCGGTAGCGGCTTCGCACCTCTTTGATAGAGATTCGCTCCTCAAAGTGCCACCACTCTTTGCGTATATTGCGTAGTCCTACCGCATTCATCTGCTTGGTGAGGTAGCGGCGGTGTTTGTAGGCCTCTTTAGAGATCAAACCTTTCCGTAGCAACTCCTCCTCCTTATCGGTATGGCTACGAATGCCAAAATGGTCTACTGGGCTACCCATATCCACACGCTCTCCTGTCTGGGTATTGATGATGGTAAGGTCTACTGCCGCACCATAGTTGTGCCTTCCTCCGCCATTGGCTGGCGATGCTACATACCCTTGATATTTGGTTCCTCGCACGGTATTGTACATCTTTTTCTGAACACTCAAGGGGCGAGCTGCATCGCAGATCAATAGGGAGTACTCCTCGCCCCAATCCTTCTTGAGACGAGCCTGCACCTGCTTTAGCTTTTCAGCGATATGGGGTAGGATGTAGGCGGTAGTCCACTCGCCATACATATCTACGCCTACAAAGTTATCGGTAGAGGCGTACATCAGCTCTACCTGAATAGTAGGGTCTACCTGCTGGATATCTACCAGCCCGACGATGCTATCCCCTGCTGAGGAGGGGGTAAAAGAAAAGAGGCATTGAAGTACGATTAAATACTTCAATACCTCTTTAAGTATATTGATTCGTGACATTGTTTAGCTATTCATGGAGGCTAAGAACTCGATATTATCTACCGTATTCTCCATACGAGACTTGATGAGCTCCATGGCTTCGAGAGAGGTCATATCATTGATATGACGGCGAAGCACCCACATACGATTGAGGGTCTCTTGATCCTGAAGTAGGTCGTCACGACGAGTGCTAGAGCTCTGCAGATCCACTGCTGGGAAGATGCGCTTATTGGAGAGCTTACGATCGAGCTGTAGCTCCATATTACCTGTTCCCTTGAACTCCTCGAAGATCACATCATCCATCTTGGATCCGGTCTCAGTAAGTGCGGTAGCAAGAATGGTGAGACTTCCGCCTCCCTCGATATTACGAGCTGCACCGAAGAAACGCTTAGGCTTCTGCAACGCATTGGCATCAACACCACCCGATAGCACCTTTCCAGATGCCGGCTGAACGGTATTGTAGGCACGAGCAAGGCGGGTAATGGAGTCAAGCAAGATGACCACATCGTGACCGCACTCTACCAATCGCTTGGCCTTCTGTAGGACAATATCGGCAATCTTCACGTGCTGCTCTACTGGCTCATCAAAGGTAGAAGCAATCACCTCGGCATCGACGTTGCGTGCCATATCTGTCACCTCCTCAGGTCGCTCATCAATCAGTAGGACAATCATATAGACCTCGGGGTGGTTATGGGCAATCGCATTGGCAATATCCTTGAGGAGCATTGTCTTACCAGTCTTTGGCTGTGCTACGATCAAACCACGCTGTCCCTTACCAATAGGAGAGAAGAGATCAACAATTCTCACGCCAACCTTGTCATAAACCTTGGAGGCAGTAGGTGCTTCCAACTTGAACTTCTCAGTAGGGAAGAGAGGGGTTAGATGGTCAAAAGGTACTCGGTCACGCACCTGCTTAGGGTCGCAACCATTGAGACGCACCAAGCTCTTCATTGGGAAGTACTTATCCTTATCCCTCGGCGGAGTAATGATCGCCTCAATGACATCGCCGGTCTTTAGCCCATACGACTTGATTTGCGACTGAGACACATAGACATCATCGGGGGAGGATAGATAGTTGTAGTCGCTGGAGCGAATAAAACCGTATCCATCAGGCAATACCTCTAGCACACCAGTGCTATGAAGGGTATCCTTGAAGTCGTAGGTAGGCTTCGCTGGTTGTGACTCTGCCTGTGGCTGACGATTCTGGTTGTTATTGCCCTGATGATTATTATTGTTCTGAGCTGGGTTGCCCTGTGGCTTCTTTGGCTGTTGCTGACTATTATCTGTCTGGGCAGCTTTTTGCTGTGATGCTTGCTTAGGCTGAGTCGTCTCCTCTTCCTTAGCTGGAGCACCCTTCTTCTCCTCCTTTTTAGGTTGATTAGGGGCAATCATCCCCATCATATCGGTGAGTACCGAATTGCTGGCATTCTTATTGACAAATACCTGAGGCTCATGCTTTGCAGCGGGCTTAGCCTCCTCCTTAGGAGCCTTGGCCTTATCATCAGAGTTGTCAGTCTTCTTAGGTTGCGCCTCAGACTTCTTAGCAGTCTCCTCCTTCTTAGCCGCCTCTTGCTCTGCCTTCGTAGGTCTACCACGGCGACGAGTAGGCTTATTTTCCTTAGACCCCTCCTTGGTATCAGCTTCCTCGTCCTTGTTGGCTGTTCTACGACGATTGGTGGCAGTTGCTGCCTTGGCCTTTGCAATAGCCTCCGCCTTATCAGGCTCTTCCTTCTTTTCTGGAGTTGCCTTTTTTGCAGCTGTCTTCTTAGGAGCCGACTTGGTAGTCTTTGCCTTTGTGGTTGCTTTCTTTCGACCACCAGCCATTTGCTGTGCCGACTGATTGGCCTGTTCGTCTAGGATTTGATAGACTAGTTCCTGTCGAGAGATCTTAGGTAAACGTCCCTTAGTCCCTAGCTCCTCAGCGGCTTTATTGAGTTCATCATCACTTAGAGCATTGAGCTCAAAGAGTGTATAACTTTGTGCCATAAAAAAAACAATATATGCGTTAGCCTACTTAGAATATCTCCAAATGCATCTCCTCACTGAGGAGCCTGCTAAAGGGTATGTTGCTAACGCTTTAATTATATGGAAATATTAAAAAGAATATAAAGTGGGCAGTGATGGATTCGAACCACCGAAGGCGTAAGCCAGCTGAGTTACAGTCAGCCCCATTTGGCCACTCTGGTAACTGCCCATCTAGCTAAAAAGCTAGCAAAGTCTTAGTATTAATAAGGAGTAGTACCCCTTTATCTAACGCAAAGTTACGAATATATCACGAGATACCAAAATATTTGACCAATTAATCGTCAAGGTCCTCGGTAATGAGAAGGCCATTGGCTACCTCTAGGGCCTTATCGTATCCAACGAGCTCACCCACAATGGCGGCACCGAAGTTGAAGACATAGCCTGGTCCACGGCCAGTGATGATCTGACCATCAATAACGGCTGGTTTCTCCTTGTACTTCGCCCCCTTCAGCTCCTCTTCAAAGCCAGGGTAAGCAGTTGCCTTCTTTCCCTCTAGAAGGCCCATACGACCAAAGACTAGTGGTGAAGCACACATCGCAGCGATATGCTTTCCCGCCTCAAGGTGACGAGTAATGATCTCTCTGAGCAGCTCGCACTCATAAAGATTAGTAGCTCCAGGCATACCGCCAGGAAGAGCAACAGCATCTACCACCTCATCCTTCACCTCCTCAATAGTATAGTGAGCCGTAAGCTGTAATCCGTGCGAAGAGGTGAACTCCTTCGTAGGATTGATAGAAACAAAATAGGCATCAATGCCACCTCGCTTTAGGGTATCATAAGTACCGACTGCCTCGGTCTCCTCTGTGCCATTGGCCACAAAAATATAAACTTTCTTTGTCATAGTCATCTCGTCTTATAAGGTTCATTAATTAAGTTGGAAGCGGTAGGTAATGGTACCCGTTTGAGTATTCGTCTCATCTACCGCATTGAATCTCGTAGCTAAAGCTGCCTTTCGGGCACTTTTCCTCAACGATTCATTACCTGTCGTGGTACCTGGTCCAATCTCTGCTTTTAGCACCTTGCCCGAGGGGTTTACATAAATTATCACCACGACCACCCCCTCCTCCTGTACCGTGTAGCTAGGTCTTTGTAAAGCAGTTCCTGCCGCCAAACCACGACCAGCTAGAGAGAAGCTACCAAATCCACCCACTCCAGCATTGGCACCACCCGAGGTGACGTTACCATCGGGCGAACCAGCTCTACCTGCGGGTGCCATCGGGTCGCTACCCGTGCCACTACTCCCTGTATTTCCAAAGGCGCCAGAGACATTCTTTCGGATCGCCTCACGTTTACGTGCCGCCTCTTGCTCCTCACGCTTACGCTGCTCCTCTCGCCTCTTCTGCTCCAGTCGGCGCTGCTCCTCCGCATTATCCTTCTTAGGCTTTTCAGGAGCCTTCACCTCGGGAGCTTCGGGCGTCTCTTGTGTCAAAAGCCCATTCTCCTCCACCTCAGGCATAGGCTCGGGAGACACAGGCTCATAGTCGGGCTCCAACTGATGTGGCATAAACATACCCGAAGCGAGGGGCGTATCACCGATATTGACCAGTATTCCACCGCCCTCCTCAGGCACCTCAGACTTAAGGAACAAAAAGAGAAGCAAGACTATTGCCACCGCATGGATAGCAATGGTTGTCACCAACGCTATCGCACGATACTTATTATTCTCTTTCTTACTAGGCATAGTTTACTCCAAGGCTCTCGTAGCCAAAACCATCTGATAGTGGTTTTCGACTGCTATATTGAGCAGCTTCACAATCTCACGATAAGGCACCTCCTCATCGGCATAAAGTGCCACATACATATCCGGATTGGCCTGCTTTGTCATCTCCAGATAGGGAGCGATCTCCTCAAAGGTCACCGCCCGATCCTCCTCACCTTCCATTCCCACGAAGTACTGCAGGTCAGAAGTCAGTACAATGCGTGTAATCGCTCTAGGAGTGGTCTGCTGGCTCGACCGTGGCAAAGTCACCTTAAGGGCACTCGGCACCACAAGTGTGCTGCTCACCATAAAGAATATCAGGAGTAGAAATATGGTATCCGTCATAGACGCCATACTAAAGAACTCCATTGCTTTGCTCTTACGCTTCAGTTTCATCTCCCTGATGGCTCATTAATAAGGTCCATAAACTCCAGTGCCTCTTGCTCCGACTTCGTGATCACCTCATCCACCTTAGTAGTGAGATAATTGTAAGCGAAAAGAGCCAGGATACCGACTACAAGACCGCCAACGGTACTGACCAATGCCTCATAGATACCACCAGAAAGAAGGCTAATATCCACAGCCGAACCAGCATTTGCCATATTGAAGAAGGCCTTAATCATACCAGTTACCGTACCCAAGAACCCGATCATAGGAGCTCCAGAGGCCACCGTAGCCAGTACCGGAAGTCGCTTCTCCAGCTTTGCCACCTCAATATTTCCCACATTCTCAATCGCAGCAGAGATATCGGCCATTGGGCGCCCGAGCCTTTGGATTCCCTTCTCCACCATCTTTGCTCCCGGAGTCTGCTTACTTTGGCAAAGGTCCAGAGCCGATTGTATCTTCCCTTCACGAATATAGTCACGTATCTTACTGGTAAAGTCGTCGTCCTTCTTAGTCATACTCTTGAGCAAAAGGAGACGCTCCACAAATACATAGAGTGCGATCAGTGAGAGGATCAAGAGCACCAGCATCAACCATCCTCCCTTCGTTGCTAGTTCCCAAATTGATATCTCACCCACACCATTCGCCACTGCGGCGGTCCCGCTTGCCGAAAGGTCGGGCATCGCATTATATAGGGTATCACTAGCCACTTGAAGTATTGTACTTAGCATAAAATCAATTAAATATATTATTTCCTTTGTTTCAAACAATCCAAATACCGCCTTATCGTCTCCTCGAGCCCTAGATACAAAGCATCACAAATCAAGGCATGTCCGATAGAGACCTCCGCTAGATTGGGGAGACACTTATCAAGGAAAGCAAGGTTATGCAAATCAAGGTCATGCCCCGCATTGAGCTCCAGCCCCACCTCCTCTGCCACTTTAGCAGCACGAACAAAAGGTGCCACCGCAGCTTCTCTATCAATATGATAATTGGCAGCATAAGGCTCCGTATAAAGCTCCACCCTATCCGAGCCCACCTCCTTAGCAGCACGGATATTATCCGCATCCGTATCCACGAATATAGAGCTTCGGATCCCCCTCTCGTGCAACTGCCCAATAATCTCACTGAGGAAATCAAAGTGCTCACGCACCTGCCACCCCGCATTACTTGTCAAGACCCCAGGTGGGTCTGGTACCAGCGTCACCTGAGTAGGCTGCACATCGAGTACCAGCTTCATAAATTCAGGCGAAGGGTAGCCCTCGATATTGAATTCCGTTGTGACCACCTTCTTCAGGTCGTACACGTCGGCATATCTAATATGCCGCTCATCGGGGCGAGGGTGCACCGTGATCCCCTCCGCTCCAAAGTGTTCAATATCCTTCGTTACCTGTATCAGGTCCGGATTATTGCCACCCCTGGCATTTCGCAGAGTGGCTATCTTATTGACATTTACACTCAGTCTTGTCATACCGACTCCTTTCTTAAAGCTTAGAGAGGTGATGCCCCATCTTATTCTTCTTAGTCAGGAGATAGTCGTGATTGTACTCATTAGGCTTTATCTCAATCGGCACAATCTCCGCCACCTCCAGCCCAAAGCTCTCCAGTCCGATCCGCTTCACAGGGTTATTGGTCATCAAACGCATCTTCTGCACTCCTAGCTGTCTGAGGATTTCGGCACCTACCCCATAGTCACGCTCATCGGCTCTACATCCTAGGTGTAGATTGGCTTCCACTGTATCCAGGCCTTGCTCTTGGAGCTTGTAGGCAGCGATCTTATTCATCAGACCGATACCACGTCCCTCTTGCTGCAAGTAGACAATCACACCTCGGCCTTCCTCTTGCACCTTACGCATTGCCTCGTGGAGTTGGTCGCCACAATCACAGCGGTAAGAGCCAAAGATGTCTCCAGTGATACAACTGCTATGCATACGCACCAAGACCGGCTCAGAAGTAGATACATTGCCTTTAACTAGAGCCACATGCTCCATTCCATTGCTCTTTTGCTTGAAAGGAACTACTCTAAAATCACCATAAGCTGTTGGCAATTGTGCCTCCTCACCCTTCTCCACGATACTCTCCGTGCGAAGGCGGTACTTAATCAGGTCGGCAATCGTGATGATCCGCATACCATACTTCTCCGCAATCACCTGCAACTGAGGCATACGTGCCATCGTACCATCCTCATTGATGATCTCAATCAGACACGCAACGGGCTGTAGCCCTGCCAACTTACACAAGTCCACCGAAGCCTCCGTATGCCCAGCTCTTCTCAGCACTCCCTTGCTCCTCGCCCTAAGTGGGTTGATATGGCCAGGGCGTCCAAAGTCCGAAGCTTTGGCTTCGGGGTCGGCAAGAGCATTGATCGTCGTAGCACGGTCATACATAGAGACCCCTGTGGTCACCCCCTTACCATTCAGGTCTACCGTTACGGTAAAAGGGGTTTCATACTGCGAAGTATTATCCGCCACCTGCAGAGGGAGCTCCAGTTCGGCACAGCGCTCCTCCGTCATAGGGGCACAGAGCACGCCCCTTCCGTGGCTCATCATAAAGTTGATAATCTCAGGAGTCACCTTTTCCGCAGCGATGATAAAGTCCCCCTCATTCTCCCGATCCTCATCGTCCACCACGATCACTATCTTCCCGGCTTTAAAGTCCTCGATAGCCTCCTCGATTGTACTTAGCTTAAATTCCATTTCTACACTCTATATTGTATTAGTTATTTAGTTTTGCTCTCTCAATATCCACCAGCAGCACCTTATTATACTGCCGAATGGCTTTCACCCCCCTAATATACCTTTTATTTCGCAGAATATAAAGCAGATAGCAGAGACCACCCACAGGGAAAAGCCACATCAGTAGCCCATTGACCCCTCTTTTAGTCGTCCGCCACTCCCTTATCAAATACCTCAGATAAGGATACCCCTCCAAGTGATCCACCAGCGAATAGTCCCGGCTATGCTTCAGGTGCCCCACCAATTGCTCCACCTGCCGATAGAGCTCTCTCCTTTGGGCAAAATAGGCCTCATTCCTAAAGAATTGCCCATATCCTAGTCTCCCCGCCTCCAATTGCTCCTTTGCCAGCTGATCCAAAGCCAAAACCTGCTCCCTTGCCAGCTCATAATCCACCGACTCCATAGTCACCTCCTTGTACTCCACCGTTCGCTTGGTACGAGGGCCCCACAAAGAGCGTAGCTGGGTGATGAAGTCCACATTCCAGCGATTGGTATCCCTCGACGCCACCACACAGAGGAGCACCCCCACAGGCACTAAGACCATATTGGGTAGCCACATACCCACCCACGTGAGGAGCGTCCCCTCACGAGCCATTTTGATGCCAAAGGTCTCCAGAATATAAAAGAAAATAAAGAGGAATACCGCCACCAAGAACGGCAATCCCATTCCCCCCTTTCGGATCAAAGCACCCAGAGGGGCACCGATCAAGAAGAAAGCAATACAGGCAACCGGATAGGTCAGCTTCCGCCAATACTCCGACTCATTTTTCCGAAGCAAGTCCACATCCTCCCGCATCTCCTCCACCGTAAAGAAGGTCTCATTCTGCACCCTCGTCACCTGAGAAATGGCCGAAGCATAGACGCTACTCGCCGTACTTGCTCCCACAGCGCTCAGCTTCTTCCCCACATCAAAGGACGCGTAAGCCACCTTTGATTTCTTTGTCTTCTTTGGCATTGGTGTCTTCATCTCCTCACTAGGCACCACCTCCGCCTCCGATAACGACTCAGCATAGGTATCCTCCAATTGCTCCAGCCGCTCCGAGTAGCTTCCCTCAGCATCACCACTCTCCGAAGAAGTCCGCTCCACAGCCCTCTTCATCTGCTCCATACTCTCCTCCCGAAGCGACTCCTGAAGCGACTCTAGTTCACTCGACTGCCCCACCATCTGATACCCCAGCCTCTGAGTACTATTTTGCATACCTAGGAGCGCCAAAGAGTCGATTTCCACCCGTAGCGAATCGGTATATGCCTTCAATTGTCGCATATCCTTACCCACAAACTGACTGGTGAGGATCGATTCATCCACCATACTCAGGTCGGTATTAAAGGGGATATGCAGCTCCTTGTACCCAAAGCGCTCACGCAAAAAAGGGCGATCCTCCGAAGTCTGATAGTAGCTCCCTTGCCCCTTCAGGTTTTGAAACGACTCCCCATGATACAGCTCCAGGATCAGCTCCTGTCCCTTGGGAGTAGAGTAGAGGCGACCACTATCTGCCACTACCACCATCGCCTCATCAAAACCCGGCGAAAAGTCGTACAGCATCAGCCCATAGAGCATCTTCCGCTTGTTATCCTTTTTCTCCACGAAGATACTGTAGTTATCCACCCCCTTATAGAAAGCTCCCTCGGGGATCGCCAGCTCGGGCGACTTATTTTTGATCGAGAAGTAGTATTGCCAAAACTTCACCTGGCTCTGAATCATCCAGTCGTTTTGAAAAACGAAAAGCCCCATCGCCAGCACCACCACAAAGTAAAAGGCCGGCTTCAATATCTTGTAGAGCGGGATACCCGCTGCCTTCATTGCCAGCAGCTCCATCCGCTCCCCGAGGTTACCAAAGGTCATCAGCGACGCCACAAGCACCCCCAGCACCAGTGCCAGCGGTACCATCGTCATAGAGGCAAAGAAAAGCAGGCGAAGGAGTACTAGGCCATCCACTCCCTTCCCCACCAGCGTACCGACCGACTGCCAGAGAAATTGGATCACCACCACAAAGAGCGACACCGAAAACCCCGCCAGCAATAGCGGGATAAACGTCTTGACAATATATGTATAGAGCCTCTTAGGCCGCCATCTCTTCATCACTCAGCAGATAGATCTACTTCACCACACCCCTCACCCCCTCGGATTCAGCTACAAATTTAGCAAAAATCCGCTTCATCACCTAGCTAGTATATCATTGAGTGAAGTGAGCCGAAGCATCTCCACACCCACCCCCTCATCTATCGCCGAGTGGGTGATCTCAATGGTATAAGGCCTATTCGGAAGCAGGTCAAAGAAGTTGTCGCTATACTGAGCCCCTTGCCAAGGGGTCTCCACAAAGAGCGACTTGACCAAAACAGGACTGCAAAGGGTCACTCTCAGTCGCCCCTGCGATGCCTCAAGCGAGATGGAAGGGGCCGCCTTCGGCAGCTGCATCTCCTTCGGCAGCTGCATCTCCTTCGGCAAGGTAGGGAAGAAAAGGTTCCGCGCCAATAGCTTCTGCCCCGCCTTTAGCTCTAGCTCCACAAAGAGTTGCCCCCCACACTGCTCTAGCTTTTCCTTTGCTAGCTCCCCCACCTTTTGACTAAATGGATAGCGTTCGCTCCGAAAGCTAAATTGTTCCGTCCAAAGTTGCCGACCAAAGTAGTCCTGCCCCTTCAATTCCACCACTAGAGGCCCAAGCTCAGGCTTCAATACCTCGTCCGAAGCGACCCAAATCGCACCCTCCACCAAGTCCACAATATAAGGGGCATACGCCTCCCGCACACGGTAGTGTAGTGCCTTGTGATTGCCCCAATAGTCCACCCCCGACCAGCTTACCGTAGGCCATACATCATTGAGTTGCCAGTAGAGGCTCCCCATATTGAGCGGATAGGCACGCCTCAGGGCACGGATCGCATAACCCATGCCATCACCCTGTAGCAACTGCCCCACATAGATATAGTCTACAAAGTCCTCAGGCACAGGATAGGCACGCGATAGATAGTCGGTAATCCGCTGATTACCCACAAAGGAGCGCTGCCGATTCTTCAGGATCGGGCTCTCAATCGTCAGCCTTTCCACCTGCACACCAGGGGCAAAGCTCTCCACCGTCTTTCGCTCGGGAAATGCCTGAAAACCATATTCCGAGGCAAAGCGACCTGGATTTTGGTCGAATTCCGTAAAATCCTTACCTCCAAACCATACCCGCCAATTATGCGAATCCCCCTTCAGAAAGCTCTCTGGTCTTCCCCAATTAGAGCTCACGGGCGAACCGTGAATATAGGCCACATCGGGCACCAACACCTTCAACTTCTGAGGAATCCATTGCCTAAAGAGAGCATCATACCCCGTCAGCATCTCCCGATACTCCTCATCGCTATAGCCGTAACTCCGTTGCCACCCCCAATGCTTCAACCCCTCTAGCACCTCATTATTGCCACAGAGGAGGGCGAGCGAAGGGTGCTTCCGCAATCGCTTCACCTGATCCTCTAGCTCCATCTCCACCGATGCCCTAAAGGTAGGGTCACTCGGGTAGGCGGTACATGCAAAGGGGAGGTCCTGCCACACCAAGATGCCATAACGATCTGCTAGTTGGTAAAACTCCTCGGACTCGTAGATACCCCCACCCCATACACGTAGCATATTGAAGTGCAGGGGCAAAATATCCTCTTGAAACACCTGCTCCAACGTACGACCACCACCCCCCATCCAGCGGTCGTGAGGCAGATAGTTAGCCCCTTTCACATAAAGCGGACACCCATTCACCACAAACTGAAAACGCTCCCCCTCGGCATCTTCACTCCGGTCCAATTGGATCTCGCGAATCCCAAAGAATGTGGTATCCCGCTCCAAGACGGTCTCCTCAGCTCCACCCTTCACCAGTATTCGCACCACCTGATAGAGCGGTTGCTCCCCCCACCCTCTCGGCATCCAGAGGCGGGGATTTTCTACCCCCATTGTGAGTTGCACTCCCTCTCCGCTAGAGAGCAGTTGCCCCTCGGGATCCCAAAGCTCTACCCGAAGGGTGCTCCCCTCAGGATCGCCCTCCACCTCCGAAGCGATAGAGACCGTGGCAGAGCGGGCCTCTCCCTCCTCACTCCACTCAATCTCATTCCGCAGCTGTAGCTCCCCCAGCGAAGCCACACCCACACCTCGAAGCACCACCGGCTCCTTCACTCCCATTGCCACCAACCGAGGACCCCAGTCCCAACCATACTGATAGGGAGCTGTCCGCACAAAGGGGCTATACTTCACCGCTCCACGGTCGTTATCGGCAGGATACATAAAACCATTGGAGAGGTACTGAGCATGTGCCATTCCCATCGGCGAAAGGAGGCGGATCACCAGCCGATTCACCCCACTCCTCAGATACCCCTTCACCTCCCAGCGGTAGTGGCGAAAGAGATTGTCGCACCGACCCACCAAAGCCCCATTAAGGTAGACTTCGGCAAAGGTATCCACACTCCCCATCTCTAGCCAAAAGCGGTCGTGCCGAGCCAGTGCCCCCTCCTCCAGCTCTAGCGTTGTACGGTAGAGCCAATTGCGGTCGCTCACCCACTGCACAGAGTCTTCATTTGCCTCCACAAAAGGGTCGGGAAGGAGCCCCAGCCCCACCAAACTACCCTGCACTGTACCAGGGAGCTCGGCTCGGTGCCACTCGCTACGCCCCTCCTCCTGTAGCTCAAAGGCCTGAAGCACCCACCGCTCACTCGCCTGCAGCCCATCGGCACGCACCTCCACACACAAACTACTGAGGAGAAGCAGCACCACCAAACCGACTACTCCACACACACCAAACTCTTTGCATCGCTCCACTACCACACTCATATATATAATAGAACCACTAATAATAATAAATGCTCCGCCCCCTCACACAAAGATAAGAAATAAAAATAACACCGCCCCTCCCACCTCCCACACCTCCATAGGGGTTACGCATTAGGAGGGTCTTACCGAGTGGAATTCATCAGAGTGTCAATGAGTAAGGACCGCGTCAGAGGTCCGACGGATCCTAGCCCCCGAGTC
>NZ_KV820673.1:16279-41894 GCF_001815465.1 Porphyromonas sp. HMSC077F02
TCATTCATGGTAAGACTCTTTCTAATGCGTAACCTCTGCAATAGGGGCACCGATGCTACTTTTTCAACCAACTGAAATTCAATACCATACAAAATCGTTTACCGAGATGCAACTAAGCAATCGGTGAGTTGCAACTAAGCATTTGCCGAGTTGCATCTCGCCGATTGCTTAGTTGCATCTCGACTTTTAGTCTACTAGGAGCACCCTTTTTAGGAGTTTGTTTATCCATTGCAAAGACCCTACCTCCACTTCTTGCGAAGATAGGGTCTTAGGGATGAGTAGTATGGTGCCTGCGACTTACCTATTCTGGTACTGCTCAGTGTAGTACATTTGGTAGTCACCCGAGGTGGTATACTGTAGCCACTCCTGATTATTGAGGTACCAGCAGACCGTCTTTTGGAGGCCTTCTTGGACAGTGACTGTGGGATGCCAATCAAGCTCTCTATGAATTTTTCGGGCGTCGATGGCGTAGCGGGTGTCGTGCCCTGGTCGGTCCTTGACATAATGTATAAGTGGCAGGGAGTGCCCCTCTGGGTGGCCGAGGAGACGGTCTACGGAGGTGATAAGCAGCTTCACGAGCTCAATATTTTGCAGCTCGTTATGCCCTCCGATATTGTAGGTCTCTCCCACCTTTCTTGCCTTGATGATCTGCTCTATAGCGCGGACGTGGTCTATGACGTATAGCCAATCACGTACCTGCTTGCCATCGCCGTAGATGGGGATGGGTCGTTGGTGTAGGATATTGGAGATGACGAGTGGGATGAGCTTTTCGGGGAACTGCCAAGGGCCGTAATTATTGCTACAATTGCTGATCACGGTAGGCAGTCCGAAGGTATCGTGGTAAGCTCGGACGAAGTGGTCGGCACTCGCTTTGCTAGCGGAGTAAGGGGAGTGAGGGTCATAGCTGTGGAGCTCAGTAAATGCAGGATCCTCGGTGTGGAGGGAGCCGTAGACCTCGTCAGTGCTAACTTGGTAAAAGAGCTTGCCTGAGAAGTCGTCTTTCCACGCTTCGTATGCACACTGTAGTAGGTTGACAGTCCCGAGCACGTTGGTGTATACAAAAGGAAGTGGCCCACTGATACTTCTGTCTACGTGGCTTTCAGCTGCAAAGTTGACAACATGGGTGATAGGGTACTTTTTGAAAAGTTCTTGAACCTGCTTGAGATCTGAAATATCAACCTTTTCAAACCTATAGTTGTCGCACTGCTCTACCTCTTTGAGGTTGGCAAGATTACCAGCATAGGTGAGAGCATCTACATTGATAAATAGGTGCTCTGGATACTCTGGAACAAGTGTGAGTAGAAAATTGGAGCCGATAAATCCTGCTCCGCCTGTTACGACAATGACTTTTTTGTACTTAATGGTGTTCATAAATCAATAGTATATAGGTGTAATGACTCTAAATTAACGCACTTTGATCTTCAACTATATGACCCAAGAGAGTGGCACTGGAGACCTCATCAACGGCGACTCGTACAAAGTCGCCAATGTGGCTATTCTCTTTATCAAATACCACTACCTTATTCTGTTGGGTACGCCCGTAATACTGGTCTCGGCTCTTCTTTGAAAAGCCCTCGATCAGCACTACAAACTCCTTTCCAATATCCTTTGTATTACTCTCGGCTTGAATCTCTTGCTGGAGGTCGATCATCGTTTGGAGTCTCTTCAACTTTACCTCCTCTGGTACTTCATCTTCTAGCTTTTTCGCTGCGTAGGTGCCAGGACGCTCAGAGTACTTAAAGAGGAACGCAGAGTCAAACCGCACTTCTCTCATAATGCTCAGTGTCTCCTCAAACTCATCCTCACCCTCGCCGTGAAAACCACAGAAAATATCTGTAGAGATGCCACAGTCTGGAATCAGATCTCGTATTTTTGCCACACGATCAAGATACCACTCACGAGTATATCCACGTCGCATATGCTTGAGCACTTTATTGCTACCACTTTGAAGTGGTAGATGTATGTGCTTGCAGATGTTGGGGTACTTAGCCATCATTTGTATGGTCTCATCAGTCATATCCTTGGGGTGTGGTGAGGTGAAGCGGATACGGATATTGGGGGCTGTGGTGGCGAGTATCTCAAGCAGTCTAGGGAAATCATAAACTTCACCATCGGGTGCTGTGTATCGGTAGGAATTGACGGTCTGACCGAGCAGAGTTACTTCTCGATACCCCAATCGCTTCATCTCCTCTAGTTCATTGAGGATACTCTCTACCTCTCTGCTTCTTTCTCTTCCACGAGTGTAGGGAACGATGCAGTAACTACAGAATTTATTACAGCCACGCATGATTGAGATAAAGCCCGAGATATGGACGCCATCTAGCTTGAGGGGAATGACGTCTTTGTAGGTCTCATCGGTGGAGAGCTCTACATTGATGGCCTTTTCGCCGGATTCTACTGCACCGATTAGGTTGGGGAGCTCTAGGTAGGCATCTGGTCCTACCACTAGGTCGGCATGATGTTCCTCGATAAGCTGTTCCTTTACTCGTTCTGCCATACAACCAAGTACACCAATTATCATATTGGGCTTGTGTTTCTTGCGTATGCCATCAATCTGTGAGAGGCGGTTGAGCACTCTTTGCTCGGCATTATCACGCACGGAGCAGGTGTTGATGAGCACTACATCGGCTTCCTCAAGTACCTCTGTCATAGCATACCCGATGGTCTCCATTATGGCGTAGACTACTTCGGAGTCAGCTACATTCATCTGGCACCCATAAGTCTCTAAGTAGAGGAGCTTGGCTTGGTCATTATTATTATTGTATATCATTTTATTCATTCTAGTCTTTGGTAAGTAGCCGTAAAATGACTAACTTTGAAAAGCTATATATATGGCAAAGATACTAAAACAATTACACCTCAATGGTGAGACAATAATAATTAGAGAGTTATGGGTTCGTTATTCTTATGGCTGGTGATCGGCTACTATGTCTTTAAGGGACTGGGCAATGTGCTTCAAAAAGTAGCTCAAGAGCATCAGGAGCAAATGGAGAGACATGCTGAACTTAAGCTCGGGGAGGAGGAACAAGAATACGTGGAGGAGTATTCTCCTCAAGAAGAGCCTATTTTTGAGAGCCCTTTTGATAGTCCTAGTAATGCTGTTGTTCCTCCCCCTTTGAAGTATCAGTCTATCAAGCTACCAACGGTGGAAGGTGGGCATCCAATGCAAAAAGTGCTCGAGACTACTGAGGATATAGAGACTGATGCAGAGGAGAGTGCGACTCGCTATAGGGCTAGCCATATCCGTGAGCATATCCGTGAGGGAATCGTGATGAAGGAGATCCTTGATCGTAAGCACTTCTAATCTCTTTGCGTGAAGAACCTCTCGCCCTAGATTCCGCAAGCGGGGTTTTATCATCACACCTTATTTTGTTACCTTTGCAAAAGTTTTTGTGGGGTGAAGCTGACGACGTCGCTACACCCTAGCGATGAAGTAATTAATTGTTATATAAAGTATATGAATATATCATTCTCTTGGCTTAAGAAGTATGTAGACTTTGACCTCACTCCTGAGGAAACGGCTGAAATACTCACTTCTATAGGCCTAGAAGTGGCAGCGGTAGAGGAGAGAGAGTCGATTAGGGGTGGTCTGAAGGGGCTAGTTATCGGCAAGGTGTTGACTTGTGCTGAGCATCATAATTCGGATCACCTACACGTTACGACAGTGGATATTGGCGGGGAATCGCCTTTGCACATTGTTTGTGGTGCTCCTAATATAGCGGCAGGACAAACCGTGGTGGTAGCCACGATCGGGACTACTTTATATAATGGTGACGAGAGCTTTACAATCAAGAAGGGCAAGATCCGTGGAGAAGTCTCGGAAGGTATGATTTGCTCGGCTGAGGAGATCGGTGTGGGCAGTGACCACTCTGGGATTATGGTACTGGAGGATGGTGTGAAGCCTGGGACACTTGCCTCGGACTACTTCGAGGTCTCTTCGGATCATGTGATCGAGATAGAGATTACGCCAAATAGGGTGGATGCAACTTCGCACTACGGTGTGGCTCGCGATCTCTATGCTTATCTTAAGACACATGGCTACAAGACAGCCCTTCATTTTCCAGATATTCCTACGATCAACTCGTGCGACAAGGAGCCGATTGCCCTCCAGGTAGAGTCTTTGGAAGCTTGCCAGAGATATATGGGAGTGGTGATTGAGGATATGCAGGTGAAAGAGAGTCCGAAGTGGCTTAAGGTGGCACTGGAGACTATTGGTCAGCGCTCTATTAATAATGTGGTGGACATCGCCAACTACGTGCTTTTTGAGCTGGGGCAACCTCTGCACACCTTTGACCTTGCTAAGATTAAGGGCAATGAGGTACGGGTGCGACTAGCTAAGGAGGGCGAGAAGCTGGAGCTACTGGATGGCACTTCTTTGACACTCACCACTAAAGACTTGGTGATCGCTGATAATAATGAAGCCCTTTGCTTGGCAGGGGTGATGGGAGGAAAAGAATCGGGTGTGACAATGGACTCAACCTCTATGTTCTTGGAAGCAGCTACGTTCCACCCAACCTTTATCCGTAAGAGTGCTAGGAGATTTGGTCTCAATACCGATGCCTCTTTTAGATATGAAAGGGGGCTGGATCCTAACCAGTTGCCTAAGGCCCTTCAGAGGGCGGTATCGCTGATTATCGCTGAGACGGGTGGTCGAGTGACGAGCAAGGTGTATGACGTCTACCCTGTAGAGCACAAGCCTTATGCCATCACTCTTACGATGGAGAAGGTGCAATCTCTCACCGGTCTTGATATCCCTGAGAGCAAAGTGCTAGAGATACTAGAGGCTCTTGAGATTAAGGTGGTATCGAATAAAGATGGAGTACTGGAGCTAAGTGTACCTTGTTATCGCTTTGATGTCACTCGCGATATTGATGTGATAGAGGATATCCTTAGGATATATGGCTACAATGAGTACCCCGAAAAGATTAGCCTAGTGAGCACAATTAGCGTGAAGAGTCCTACCGATATGAGTGTGGACTTACAACGACGAATCAGTGAACAGCTGACGGGTGCTGGCTTTAATGAGATTCTGAATAACTCCCTCTCTAAGGCTTCCTATTACCCTGAGGCGATCTCAAAGGGTGATGCAGTGCAGGTGCTCAATCCTCTCTCCAACGACCTTTCTACCATGCGTATGACGATGATGCATGGAGGCTTGGAGGTGATAGAGCATAATCTCCATAGGCAGGCTCATGGATTAAGATTCTACGAATTTGGCAATTGCTATAGAAGAACAAAAGCTGGCGAGAAGAGCGATCTACCTGGCTACCAAGAGGATTACAGGCTGGGCATTTGGATGACTGGCGATGACCTACCTATGCACTGGTGCCGAAAGGAGTATCAGCAAAGTCCTTTCGAACTGAAGGCGATGATGCTGAATGTGATGAGGCGCCTTGGTCTTAATGATAACGAGCTACTAATAGAGCCACTTACCGATTGCTCTCTCTACGACGTTGCAGAGAAGATCTCACTCCGTGGCGGTGGAGTAGTTGCCCAATGGGGAGTTGTGAGCCAGAAAGTGCTTGAACTCCATGACGTAGAGGTGCCTGTCTACTTTGCAGAGCTTCAATGGAATGAGATACTGAGTAGGGTGCTCCGTAAGGAGGTGAAAGCAAAGCAGATCGCTCGCTTCCCAATGGTAAAGCGCGACTTTGCTCTACTGATAGATAAGAATGTCAGCTTTGCCGATGTGGAGAATGCGGCGAAGAAGGCGGGCGGAAAGCTCCTTAAGGAGGTGTCGCTCTTTGATGTGTACGACGACCCTAAGCACCTAGAGGAGGGAAAGAAGTCTTACGCCGTGACTTTTGGTCTGCAAGATGCGGAGCAGACGCTTTCGGAGAAGGTGATTGAGAAAACAATGGATAAAATATACCAGGCACTTAATAAACAACTCGGTGCCACATTAAGATAATATTGTACAAGAGAAAATATGGGAAGAGCATTTGAATATCGTAAGGCTCGCAAGCTAGCACGCTGGGGAAATATGGCTAGGGTATTTACCAAGCTATCAAAGGAAATCACCATTGCTGTGAAAGCAGGTGGTCCTGACCCAGATACCAACCCTCGCCTAAGGCTACTTATTCAGACTTCTAAGAAGGAGAATATGCCCAAAGACAATGTGGAGCGTGCCATCAAAAAAGCTACCGACAAAGACTTTACCGACTATAAGGAGGTCAACTTTGAGGGATATGCCCCTCACGGTATAGCTGTGTTTGTAGAGACTGCTACCGATAATAACACCCGCACTGTAGCCAATGTCCGCAGCTATTTCAATAAGGTTGGCGGCTCTCTAGGCACCAGCGGTAGCGTGGAGTTTATGTTTGACCACCAAGCTGTTTTCCACGTGACTAAAAAGGCAGATGCCGATATCGAGGAGCTGCTTTTGGAGCTAATTGATTACGGTGTAGAGGATATTGATGAAGATGAAGGTGAGCTAGTGATCTCTGGAGACTTTGCCTCCAATGCAGCGATACAGTCACACCTTGAGGAATTGGGATACGAAATCACCAGCTCCGAGTTTGTGCGTGTCCCTATGGACTACAAGCAATTATCTCCTGAGGAGAGAGAGGATGTGGAGAAGCTACTTGAAAAGCTAGAGGAAGACGAAGACGTACAAAATGTCTTCCACAATATGGCAGAGGAAGAGTAGTCAACGGATAGAGTGAATGGGCTAGTAAGTGGTCTATTCACGATATCATGGCGGTAATATGACTTTAGAGACCCTCGTCCAGAGATTTGAAGATAGCAGTGCTTTGAGAACGCTCTTGAAGCAGCTATCTCAGGGAGAAAAGAGTATAGCTATTGATGGCCTACAAGGTTCATCAATAGCTATTGTATTATATCTTTTGTCTCATCACCAAAAGCCCCTTTTGGCGATAGCTCGTGATAGTGATGAAGCGGCCTATTTACTCAACGACCTAGAGAAGCTGTCGGGCACTGAAACGGTCTCCTTCTTCCCCTCCGCCTACAAGCGAGCCATCCGATATGGGCATAAAGACCTCGCTAATGAGGTCATTCGGAGCGAATTGATGGAGCTCCTCAGGGCTGGCGAGCAACCCAAAATCATCGTCACCTACCCTGAGGCCGTAATCGAAGGGGTGGTCGATGAAAAGACCTACGATACCGGAAGACTAGAGCTCAAGGTAGGCGATCAAATCGATAGAACTGCTCTGAGAGAAAAGCTCTGGTCGATGGGATTTGAGGAGAAGGATTACGTCTATCTCCCTGGCGACTTTGCGGTGAGAGGAGGAATTATTGATATCTACTCATTCTCCTCCGAATGCCCAGCCCGCCTCGACTTCTTCGATAATGAAGTAGAGAGTATCCGTCTATTTGATCCCGAATCCCAATTGTCTCAAAGCACCATAGAGCAGGTGACTATCCTCACCTCATTTGAGCAAAACGATGTAGCGGTACAGTCTATTATCTCTATACTCCCAAGTGACCTGGTCATCTACATCGACCAAGCTGCCTTCTTAGAGAGCAGCCTTGACCAGACCTACACCACCCCGCCAATCCACCCAGAGGACAATGAATTTGCCACCATTGAGGCACTTCAGAAAAGACTTCTAGCACCTCGCCAATTATTAGACGAAATCTACGCTCACCAGTGTGTGATGACCAATCCGGCTAAAGAGGTGACTAACCCCTTCAATGTACGATTCGGGCAGTTACCTGAGCCGCTTTTTCATAAAAACTTTGAGCTCCTCTCCGATGCCCTCCTAAAGTACCAGGCCAATGGGTACCACACCATTATCATGAGCGATCAGGTAGGGCAACTCGAGCGGCTACAATCCATCTTTCAAGACCAAGCAAAGGGAGTGACCTTTGAGTCGATAGTGCCTACCCTTCATACCGGTTTTATCGATGATCAGCAGAAGTTGGCACTATTCACCGACCACACCATCTTTGAGCGTTATCACAATTTCAAGCTCAAGAGCGATAAGATTCGGAAAAACCGAGCGGTCATGACGCTCAAAGATATCCAAAGCTTTGAGTTTGGAGATTATGTGGTACATCAAAACTATGGTATCGCCACCTTTGGCGGACTATTTACCATTGAGCAAAATGGCAAGCAGAAAGAGACCGTAAGGCTCAACTTCCAGGGCGGAGATAGTGTTTATGTCTCTATTCACTCGCTCCACCATATCTCTAAATACAAGAGCAAAGACAATGAGGAGCCCCCACGGCTAAGCAAGCTGGGAGGGTCAGCATGGGATAATCTCAAGGAGCGAACCAAGAAAAAGGTCAAGGATATTGCCCGAAATCTCATCAAACTCTATGCCGAGCGACTAAAGGTGAAGGGCTTTGCCTTCTCCAAAGATAGCTATCTGCAAAAAGAGCTAGAGGCCTCGTTTATGTACGAAGATACCCCCGACCAAGAGCAGGCGACCAACGATGTCAAAGCCGATATGGAGCGACCCATTCCTATGGATCGGCTCATCTGCGGAGATGTAGGGTTTGGCAAAACAGAGGTCGCCATCCGGGCTGCTTTCAAAGCAGTTACCGATGGCAAGCAAGTCGCCGTCCTAGTCCCCACCACAGTATTGGCGTACCAGCACTATATGACCTTCTCCAAAAGGTTAAAAGACTTCCCCGTCACCATAGAGTATCTGAGCCAAGCCCGCTCGGCAAAAGATCGTCGGGAGGTACTAGAACGGTTAGAAGAGGGTAAGATAGATATTATTATAGGCACCCATACCATTACAGGTAAGAATGTAGTTTATAAGGATTTAGGGCTACTTATCATTGATGAAGAGCAGAAGTTTGGCGTCTCCATCAAAGAGCGTCTTAGGGAGATGAGGGCACACATCGATACCCTCACCATGACCGCCACCCCTATTCCACGTACCCTCCAATTCTCCCTGATGGGTGCCAGAGACCTCTCCAATATCGCTACCCCACCACCCAATCGCTACCCCATACGTACAGAGCATATGCTCTACGATATAGAGGTATTGGCAGAGGCGATCAATGCTGAGTTAGCTCGCGATGGGCAGGTCTTTTTTATCCACAATCGCATACACAACATAGGAGATATTGCTCGGGAAATAGAGCGTGCAGTACCTGGAATTAGGATATCTATTGCTCATGGGCAGATGTCTCCGAAGGAGCTAGAGCAGACGCTTTTGGGATTCATTCACCACGAGTCCGACCTCCTCCTAGCTACCACCATCGTAGAGAATGGCATTGACGTGCCGAATGCCAATACCATCATCATCAACGACGCACACCGCTTTGGCTTGAGTGACCTACACCAGCTCCGTGGCCGTGTAGGGCGAGGAGATAAAAAGGCCTACTGCCTACTCCTCACGCCACCCATTGAAGACCTTACCCCTAATGCCAAGCGAAGGATGCAGAGCATCACCTCCTTTTCAGAGCTCGGCAGCGGTATACACATCGCCATGCAAGACCTTGACATCCGAGGGGCGGGTAACCTACTCGGTTCGGAGCAGAGTGGTTTTATCGCCGACCTTGGCTTCGAAACCTACAAACGAATACTCGAGGAGGCGGTTATGGAGCTCAAGGATAGTGAGTTTGATGAAGTATTAACCCTTCAAGGTGAGCCTATCCAAAAGCGAAGCTACGTCTACGAAACTACCATAGAGACCGACGCCGAGGCCTACTTCCCACAGACTTATGTCCCAGGCGACAACGAGCGAATCAATCTCTACCGAGAGCTTGAGTCCCTCCAAAATCCCCAAGACATTCTCCACTATCGCCAGCGGCTAGAGGATCGATTCGGACCACTCCCAAAGGAAGCCGAGGAACTCCTAAAGGTGGTAGAGCTCCGCATGCTGTGCAAAGAGAGTGGCATCGAAAGAGTAACCCATAGACAAGGCTTCCTAAAGCTTTACTTGGTATCGGACAACAATAGCTCCTACTACCGAAGCCCTATCTTCTCCACCATCCTCTCCAATGCCACGGCATGGGGAAGAGACCTCCAATTTAAGGAGGAAAGCGGAAAGCGAACCATCTCTATCAAAAAGGGCATTGATACCATAGGCAAAGCATACGCAGCCCTCACAAAGCTAACCACCAAATAAATCCCTTAAAACACTACTCGAGTAGAGTAAAAGTTGAGTTGCAACTAAGCGTTTGCCGAGATGCAACTAAGCATTTGCCGAGTTGCATCTCGCCGATTGCTTAGTTGCATCTCGGCAAACGCTTCTGTATAACATTGAATTTCAATTGGTTGCAAAAGGGCCTTCCGCAGCCCAGTTTTCACCTGATTATTCACCTAAATTTGCAGTTTGAAAATCTTGAAGGTAAGTGCCAAGGATGGGGAAAAAAAGGATTTGCTATTGGACGGAGTTTAATAAATGGGATCCCCCATAGTGGCTCCTCTAATGTATAACCTCTGTGGGCCCTACCCTACTCGGTATTTATGTCGGTTATTTTACGTAGAGATAGGGGTATTTTTAGTAAGTTTGCCCTTGAGAACTATTTGTTATCCTTAACGAATGAGTAAGAATAAACAAACCAAGTTTGCAGAGCTGGATGCTTTGCCTAACGTGCTTCAGTATCCCTACAAGGTCCTCAAGAGCTTGGAGGGGCGTTTCCCTTATCGTGGGGTGTGGGGCACGAAAGTTTTTGGCAACGACCACCCCATTATTATTGAGCTTGGGTGTGGTAGGGGGGAGTATACAGTGGAGCTCGCCCGCAATCATCCCGAAAACAATTATATCGGTATTGATATCAAAGGGAACCGGATGTGGAGCGGTGCCACCACTGCCCACCGAGAGGGGCTGGGGAATGTGCGTTTCCTACGTGCAGAGATAGAGTCATTGACCTCCTTTTTTGGCGATGGTGAGGTGAGTGAGCTATGGCTCACCTTTCCCGATCCACAGATGCGTAAGGTGCGTAAGCGGCTCACCTCTACCCACTTTTTGATGCAATACAAGCAGATATTACGTAGCCCCAAACTACTCCACCTAAAGACTGATAGCCAGTTCTTATTTACCTATACCTCACTGGTGGCGAAGCACAACGGCCTAGAAGTTTTGGAGTGCTACAAGGATATTGATGAAGAGGTTAGTGAGACCTCAGACCTAAGACGCATTCAAACTTACTACGAGAGTCAGTGGAGGGGAAGGGGCATCTCTATTAAGTATCTGAAAATAGCTTTGGACAATCTTTCACACACTCCTATAGAGCCGACAGAAGAGGTGCCATGGGATAGTTATCGGAGCTATGGTAGAGAAGCACGTAACACAATGAATCAGACGAATCAAAAGATATGAGTAGAATTACAGAACAAAATATATTGGATGCCTTAAAGGCAATTACGTACCCTGGGGAAAATGAAAACATTGTCTCCAGCGGTATGGTACAGAACGACATAAAGATCGAAGGCAATAAGGTCTCTTTTTCAATCCGATTCAGGAAGGCGAAGGATCCTTTCTATAAGTCAGTGATTAAGACAGCCGAGTCTGTGTTATTGAGCCAGGTGGATGAGTCAATGGAAATAAAAGGAAATATCACACCGATATTTCCTGAGCTTCCACCCGCACCGGCAGAGGATAAAATCCTCCCTTATGTGAAGAATGTTGTAGCCATTCATAGTGGCAAAGGCGGTGTAGGCAAAAGCACAGTGACCTCCAATCTGGCAGTCTCTTTGGCTAAAGCAGGGTATAAAGTGGGCCTACTAGATGCCGATATCTATGGTCCTTCTATCCCTCGGATGCTTCACTTGGAGGGGAGCCGTCCCGTCCTGGTAGAAGTGGATGGCAAGGAGCTGATTGACCCCCCAGTAAAATATGGGGTAAAGGTGCTCTCCATAGGTTTTTTCGTGAATAAGGAGGATGCTATTGTGTGGCGAGGGACGATGGCTTCGAATGCGATGGGGCAATTGATTAGAGAGGGCAATTGGGGTGAGCTAGACTATCTGCTAATTGACCTACCTCCTGGCACCTCTGATATCCACCTATCCCTTATTCAGATGCTAGGGCTAACCGGTGTGGTGGTGGTGACCACTCCGCAGAATGTAGCCACCGATGATGCTCGAAAAGGGATCAGTATGTTTCGTGACGAGAAGATCAATGTACCTATCCTCGGTGTGGTGGAAAATATGTCGTGGTTTACTCCAGCCGAGTTGCCACAAAATAGATACTATATCTTTGGCAAGGATGGGGGTAAGATAATGGCTGAAGAACTTGGTGTGAAGCTACTAGGGCAGATACCACTCGTACAGAGTGTACGGGAGGCAGCAGACAGTGGCGATCCGATTGCCACTAGAGATGATGCGATTATGGGCATCGCTTTTCACAACCTTGCAGATAATTTAGTCGCTGCCGTGGAAGCGAGGAACTCGGAGTTTCCCCCTACATCAAAGGTGGAAATCACTCATAGATAAAGCGAACACAATAGAAATACACACACATATATAAATAAAGAATCCAATGCCAACAGTTGATACAGCCATACGAGGGACGAATCCCTTGAGACGCTTTACCAAATGGATCGGAGGAATTAATCCCTCTGTCTTTATGTTTTCCGCAGCAATATTGGCCATCATATTTGCCAATTCATCTCTATCGGGGCTCTACACACGCATTCTGGATGCTCCAGTTAATCTAGAGATTGGAGGTTACAAGTTTTTCCAAGTTAATGGTCGCGCCATGACGCTCACGGAGTTTATCAATGATGCCTTGATGGTGCTCTTTTTCTTTAGTGTGGGGCTAGAGATTAAGCGAGAAATGGTCAATGGCTCTTTGAGCTCTGTGCGGAAAGCGATGCTACCAACGCTTGCTGCATGCGGTGGTATTATTATGCCGGTGCTACTATTCTTGGCGATAGAAAATCAAGACCCTATCGCCCTGAGAGGTGTGACTATACCTATGGCTACAGATATTGCCTTTTCGCTAGCAGTACTCGGGCTACTGGGAAAACGTGTACCAGTGACACTCAAGCTATTCTTGATGGCGTTGGCGGTGGTAGATGATATCGCTGGCATACTAGTAATCGCTATCTTCTACTCATCTGGAATTCAGTGGATCCCCTTGGCATTGGGTATAGCGACCATTATCATCGCCTACCTCTTCTCTAAAAATGGAGTGACTAAGAGCTCGACCTACTATATCCTTCTATTTATTGTGTGGACCTTCTTTATGCACTCTGGTATCCACTCCACGATTGCGGGGGTGCTGCTCGCCCTAGTTATTCCACATAAGCCAACGATTCATCCAAAAGATCTTGAGGAGGATATGAAGCGACTGGATATCCATGTGGCGACATCAAAACAGGAGGGCTATGTACAAAAAGATTTTCTTGATGACGACTACATAGGTGATATGCAGGTGACTCAAAGAAGAATACAACGCACCATCTCACCAGTGCAGATTATGGAGCACGAGGTATCGCCTTGGGTGCATTACCTGGTGTTGCCACTATTTGCCTTCTCCAACTCAGGTATCGCTTTTGGGGAAATGACAGGTTCGGCTGCGATAGGTGTAGCAATTGCCGTTGCTGTAGGTCTTTTCGTTGGCAAAACGATCGGTATATTCGGTTTCACTTTCCTAGCTACCAAGCTAAGACTAGTAAAGCTGACCCCAGGGGTCACCTACGCCAATGTATTTGGCATATCGATATTTGGTGGTATTGGCTTTACTGTTTCTCTATTCCTTGCAGCTCTGGCTTATCAAGGGATAGGAGCAGAAGCGACTGAATACCTCAATATGGCTAAGCTGGGTATTATTGTCGGCACTGTGGTATCAGGCATTGTGGGGGTATTGGCACTCAGTGCTATCCTTAAATGGGAATCGAAAAAGGGACGAGGGGCAGCAAGCCAAGAGTACAAGGACTACCTAGCAAGCAATCATTAATTATCAACAAGTTAAAAGTATATTTTATGGCGTTTTTTGAAGAGTTTAAGGAGTTCGTATCTAGAGGCAATGTGCTAGATATGGCTGTCGGTGTAGTCATCGGTGGTGCCTTTGGCAAGATCGTATCATCGGTAGTGAATGATATAATAATGCCACCTATCGGTTTACTTCTTGGCGGAGTAGACTTTACAGACTTGAAAATAGTGCTACAGCATGAGAAGCTCAATGAGCTGGGCGAGGTTATTCAGCCACTTGTGACCTTAAATTATGGTTCGTTCATACAGACGGTTGTAGACTTTCTAATCATTGCATTTGCGATCTTTACGATGGTGAAAGGAATTAATCAGCTGAAGAGAGCTGTGGAGGAGGAGGAGAAGCCAAAAGAGCCAGAGAAGCCAGCAGCTAAGCCCGATGATGTAGTCCTTCTTGAGGAGATTAGAGACCTACTTAAGAAGCAATAAGACCAACTATAATTCTATCACAAAGTTGCCACAATTCACCACTCGGTGTTGTGGCAACTTTTTATTTTGGACAACTCGTCACAATACTACAGTCCATTAAACCTCCCAATTCGTTATAAATAAATACATTATATTCAACTGATAATCAATAACTATAGTAGATACAACATAAAATATATACTTCTTTCGCATAAATATAATGGTTAATTCCGGTCAACTTGTGAGATAATTCGGTTATCTTTGTTTGCAAAAATGGAGAACGCTTCAATGCTTATCTTTCATACAACTGACTTACTAGGTTTTAATAGCCTATAATTAGATATAAACATATAGCACCAAATGGAAAAGAAGTATTACACCTTTGATGAAGCCTTTAAAGCTACACTTGAGTACTTTAAGGGCGATGAGCTTGCCACGAAAGTGTGGTGCTCTAAGTATGCACTGAAAGATGGGAAGGGGAGGCTACTAGAGTGCACGCCTACCGATATGCACCATCGTATTGCCTCTGAGATTGCTCGTATCGAGGCTAAGTACCCCAACCCACTAAGCGAGGAGAAGATCTTTAAGCTGATGGACCACTTCAAGTATGTTGTGCCACAAGGAAGTCCTATGACTGGGATTGGCAATAACTTCCAAGTGGCGTCGCTCTCCAATTGCTTTGTGATTGGTATGGACGGACCTAGCGATAGCTATGGCGGTATATTCAAGATGGACGAGGAGCAAGTGCAGCTGATGAAGCGACGTGGTGGCGTTGGTCAAGACCTTTCTTATATACGTCCTGCTGGTTCACCTGTAAAGAACTCTGCACTGACCTCTACGGGTCTTGCCTCCTTTATGAATAGGTACTCCAACTCCACTCGTGAGGTAGCTCAGGATGGGCGCCGTGGAGCTTTGATGCTATCTGTCTCTATTCAGCACCCCGATAGTGAGTCTTTCATTGATGCAAAGCTAGAGGAGGGCAAGATCACTGGCGCCAACATTTCGGTCCGCATCAGCGACGAATTTATGAGGGCTGTGGTGGAGGATGGAGAGTACACACTACAATACCCGATTGAGGTAAGCGATCCGAAAGTAAAGAAGACTATCAAAGCTCGTGAATTGTGGAATAAAATCATCCACAACGCATGGAAAAGTGCCGAGCCAGGAGTGCTATTCTGGGATACGATCATTAGGGAATCACTGCCCGATTGCTATGCCGACTTAGGTTTCAAGACCATCTCCACCAATCCTTGCGGAGAGATTCCACTCTGCCCTTATGACAGTTGCCGCCTATTAGCCATTAATCTTTATGGATACGTTGAGAATCCATTTACAGATAAGGCGAAGTTCAATTTTGATCTTTTCAAGGAGCACATTGGCTATGCCCAAAGGATCATGGACGACATTATCGACCTCGAGAGCGAGAAGATCGATGAAATCATTAAGAAGATTGAAAGCGACCCCGAGGGTGACGATATCAAGCGTACTGAGATGGAGCTCTGGCAAAAAATCAGACGTAAGACTTTGATGGGACGCCGTACAGGACTAGGTATTACTGGAGAAGGGGATATGCTGGCTGCCCTTGGCTTACGCTATGGCACAGAAGAGGCCACCGAGCATGCAGTGAAGGTACAAAAGACCTTGGCTTTGAGCGCTTATGAAAGCTCCGTTAATATGGCTAAGGAGCGTGGGGCTTTTGAGATCTATGATGCCAAGCGCGAGGCTAATAATCCGATGATGCTGCGTATTAAGGCGGCTGATCCTAAGCTATACGACAACATGGTGAAGTATGGTCGTCGCAACATCGCTTGCCTCACCATTGCACCTACTGGCTCCACCAGTATTATGACTCAAACCACCTCCGGCATTGAGCCAGTGTTTATGCCTGTATACAAGAGACGCCGTAAAGTCAATAGCAATGAGCTAGAGAATTCCAAGCCCACCTTCGTTGATGAGATGGGCGACCAGTGGGAGGAGTACATCGTGTACCACCACCACTTCAAGACTTGGATGAAGGCTAATGGCTATGACCCTGATAAAGACTATAGCCAGGAAGAGATAGATAACCTTGTAGCAAAGTCGCCTTATTACAAGGCTACCTCCAACGACGTTGACTGGGTGGCCAAGGTCCGTATGCAAGGTCAGATGCAGAAGTGGGTGGACCACTCTATTAGCGTTACCGTGAACCTTCCTAATGATGTAGATGAAGCACTCGTGAATGAGCTTTACATTACTGCTTGGAGTGAGGGCTGCAAGGGCTGTACTATCTATCGTGATGGGTCGAGGACTGGAGTATTAGTCGCTGCGGAGCCTAAGAAAAAGAGCACCCCAGCCGAAGCAGAGGATACTACCTCCATTCCATTCAAAATGCCACAAAAGCGACCCACCGAGCTAGAGGCCGACATTGTTCGCTTCCAAAATAATAAAGAGAAGTGGATCGCCTTCATCGGTCTAGTAGATGGTCGCCCCTACGAGATCTTTACCGGTATCGACGACGAGGATGAGGGGCTTTATATCCCCAAGCGCATCAATAAGGGCTTAATCATCAAGGCTTATGACCCTGATGGCACCAAGCACTACGACTTCCAGTATAGCAATAAGAGAGGGCTCAAGGTGACTTGTGAAGCACTCGACACCAAGTTCAATCCAGAGTTCTGGAATTACGCCAAGCTAATCAGTGGAGTACTTCGCTACGGAATGCCTATTGACCAAGTGATTGCACTAGTACAAGGAATGGAGCTCAATGATGAGTCCATCAACACTTGGAAAAATGGTGTTGAGCGTGCACTTCGCAAGTATGTCGCTACAGGTCAAAAAGCAACTGGGCAGAAATGCCCCAACTGCGGTTCAGAAGATTTGGTCTACCAAGAGGGTTGCCTTATCTGTCAAAACTGCGGTAACTCCAAGTGCGGTTGATCGCATTCAGCAAATATCATTGTAAATGAAAGTAGTTGGTTCATTCAGAGATCCTATCTGATGGGCCAACTATTTTTATTTTATAGCATTCAATGTAAATAAAGCTCAACATCCATATTGAGAGGAGAAAATCTCAAGATTTATATATAAATTTGTGCCAATGATAAGTGGGGGAAGGCAACTAGCAGAATAGTAATCAGTAAATAACATAATGATTTAAGTGATGAACAAAACAATTCAAGTATGGATTAGTGCTTTACTAATCGCACTGCTGAGTGGCTTTTCAGTCGCTTCAGCCCAAGATCAAGTAGCACCACTTCCTATTGACAAAGATGTGCGAGTTGGCAAGTTACCAAATGGGCTTACCTACTTTATTCGCCACAACCAACAGCCTAAAGAGCGTGCCAACTTCTATATCGTGCAGCGTGTAGGCTCAATGCAGGAGGAAGACAACCAATCAGGATTGGCACACTTCCTAGAGCATATGGCATTTAATGGCTCTCGCCACTTTGCTGGTAAAGGGATGATCAATTACCTTGAGAGTATCGGTGTGAAATTCGGCGCTGAGCTCAATGCATATACCTCTTTTGAGGAGACAAGGTACACCATTATGGATGCACCCGTAAGCGACACCTCTGTTATTGATTCTTGCGTCTTGATCCTAAGAGATTGGAGCGATGGTATTGCACTTCTTGACGAAGAAATTGACAACGAGCGCGGTGTGATCCAAGAGGAGTGGAGACAGAGCGAAGATGGCAACATGCGTACCATGACCACCATGCTCAAGAAGACCTTCCCCGACCTTCGTTATGGTCACAGACTTCCTATCGGAAGCATGGATGTTATTCGCAACTTTACCTACCAAGAGCTACGTGACTACTACCACAAGTGGTATCGTCCCGATCTTCAAGGATTGGTCATTGTAGGTGATGTAGATGTGGATTATGTAGAGCAAAAGATCAAAGATACCTTTGCAGATATGCCAGCTCCAGTGAATCCTGCTGAGCGCGTGTATTTAGAGGTTCCAGATCGTGAAGCACCCATTGGCATTGTGGTGACAGATCCTGAGACCACTCGGACTATGATCTCATTCTCCTACTCCACCGATGCACTTCCAAGAGAGCTAAAGGCATCTGCAGTAGGGCCAGCAATGAATTATGTCACTTCCATCATCACGAGCATGATGAATGACCGCTTCACCGACATTGCCCACAAACCCAATGCACCATTTGTGTATGCAGGGATGTCCATGGGCTCTGTGATGGGATTTGTTCCTACCGAAGACGAAGCTAGCTTCATCGCGATCGCTCACGAAGGGCGTACCGAGGAGGCACTTAATGCCATTGTTGCCGAGATGAAGCGTGCCAAGGAGTACGGCTTCACAGCAGCCGAGTATGAGCGTGCCAAGGCAGACTTGATCAGTACATACGAAAACCTTCTGAATTCAAAGGATAACCGTACCAATACCTCCTACGCCGATGAGTATAGCGACTACTTCACCAAGGGTGGCTATATCCCTGGAATTGAGGTAGAGTATCAATTGATGAATAACCTTGCTCAAGGCTTTACTTTAGAGCTCATCAATCAGTATTACCAGCAGTATACAGAGCCTAAGAACCTAGTGGTTACCCTTATGGCTCCTGAAAAGGAGGGGGTTAAATACCCTACAGAGGCTGAGCTGCTAGAGCAATACAATAAAGCACTCCAGCAAGAGGTTGAAGCCTACACAGATGAGTTTGCTGGCGTAGAGCTGATGGAAAATCTACCAGAGCCAGGCAAGCTTCTTTCAGAGCAAACAGGCCTTAAGTTTGGTGCTACCTTGTGGACATTCAGCAATGGGGCAAAGGTATATGTACTTCCTACCGACTATAAGAAAAATGATATTCGCATCTATGGCGTAAGCCACGGTGGATATCTACAGTATGCCAACGAAATAGGTAGCATCAATACCCGTGCCTCAAGGCAATACGCCACTATTGGTGGGCTCGATAAGTTTAGTGCTACAGACCTGATGAAGGTATTGGCTGGTAAGGTAGCTACTTCCAACACCGGTGTATCCGAAGTCAAGGAGTGGGTCAATGGCTCATCATCAGATAAGGATATTGAGACGATGTTCCAGCTTGTATATCTCAATATGACCTCTCTCAGGAGCGATACCGAGGCGTTTGCGTCAGCCATCGAAAAGTCAAAAGCAATGCTCAAGGCAAGTGCTGCTGACCCGCTAACTGCTTTCTGGGATAACACTTCACGACTTATCTACCCAGATAACGACCTCACTTATAAGCTACAAGCTGAAGATCTCGATCAGATAGACTATGCGAAGATGCTAGAAGCTTACAAGGCTCGGTTTGCCAATGCAAGCGACTTCACCTTCTTCCTAGTTGGTAGCTTTGACCAAGAAAAGGTGCTACCTCTAGTAGCTCGCTACATTGGTGGTCTACCAGGCAATCATACCGTAGAGCCCGACCAGTCGTCAAAGGCTTTTGCCAAAGCCAAGAATAGCCACCAAGAGAAAATGGAGCTAAAGGCAACAACCCCTATGGGACTTTCACTAGGTCTATTTGTGAAAGACGGTACTTATGAGTTGAAGGAGAATATGATTATCGATATCCTTGGCGAGGTACTCAGCCAGCAGTTCTTCAAGAGTATCCGAGAAGACGAGGGTGGCACTTATGGAGTAGCTGTACAGAGCAATACCAGCAGAGCTCCAAAGGGCGAAGAGTCTTTGCTCATATTCTTCCAGACCAATCCTGAGCAACTCGACCACCTCAATGCTAAGGTAAAGAGCGAGCTCAATCAGATTGCTGAGGGTTCCATCAATATCGACGAGTACTTCAATAAGACCGTCCTCAATATGAAGAAGGGCTACGAGCAAAATCAAAGAGAGAATAGCTACTGGATGAATATCCTTGTAGACTACTACTTCAATAACGACAATGCCTACGACAATTATCTTGAGACACTTGATAGCATCACTATTGATGATATACGCAATGCGTTGAAGGATATTCTTGCCAACGGCCGTTACTTAGAGCAGATCGGTGTCACTGTAGAGAAATAAGTGACACCCCCATATATAATGCAGATAAAGCTCGGCTGGCACATACCAGTCGAGCTTTATTTGTTTTGGGACTTTGTACCAAGGCGATCTAAGGAAATACTTTGCCAACTACTAGCACTTTAAGTCTATTCTATGGGCCTTCATAAACTAATGGGGTATGAGGGCAAAAGTTGAGTTGCAACTAAGCATTTGCCGAGATGCAACTAAGCAATCGGTGAGTTGCAACTAAGCAATCGGCGAGATGCAACTAAACTTTTGCTGAGTTGCAACTAAAGCAAGCGCCAATTTATAATACTGAATTTCAGCACATTACAATTCAGCTTTTAGCTCCCTCATTAATACGCGAGGATGACGCACGAAGTGAGGTTTTTACACGATAGCACTCGGCTCACTTATTAGTGGTTGAACGCTTTGATAGGATATGCCATCAATGGTCCGTCCCCTCAGCCGGGGTTGTAAGGTGGTGGGGGATACCTTCTTAATCCTCTAGTCGTTCGGGGCTTTGCGCCTCCGACTAGGGGGTAAGGGTAACCAACTACCCAACCCCACGACCTCCCCTTGTGGGAGGTCGGACAACCCTATCTAGGTCTGTCCCCTCAAGGCACCCCATGACAATTTGTAGCTCATTATTGCACAATCGGAGTTTTTTTTGTAACTTGCCACTAGGTAGTCTGTGAGATAGGTATCTTGCGGTTAGTGGTAGGATTAGGAGGCAAGTTGCCATTCTCAAAGACTTATTACATTATTATTGAAACAAGTATTTTTACCTCACCACTTTCTATCCTCCGACGTTGATCATGACCTATTGGAAACACGAACCGCTCATCATAAAGGGAGCAAGGAGCCTGCTCTTTTTGCTCTACTTCTTGATTTCGCTCTATCTCTCACATGACAGCTCTCCCCTCCTTTTTGGGGTGACAGCCGGTGGAATGATGCTTTATGCGGTGTTAATTGTGGGGTCGTTAATTTTGAAGAAAAAGCAAGGCTTAAAGTAGCTTTTACGCAAGAAACCTATACACATTATATATACTATTTTTGAACTAATCTAATAACATTTGATGATGAGTAGATGCAAAGAGATGTCGCTTACTGCGGCGGTGGCGGAGATAGCAGATGGCTCCAAGGTGGTGCTGGGTCATGGAGCAGTGACCCCCAATTGTGTGGTGGAGGAATTAGTAAGACAGTGCGACCGCTTCAAGCAGTTGCAGATTTTCCACTTGATCTACCTTGGAGAGGCGGTGCACTTAGTGCCTGGTATGGAGCAGCACATGCGGGTCTGCTCACCTTTCTTGAGTGGTGCGGCGATGCGTAATGCAGTGCGAGAGGGGCGTGCCGACTTTATCCCCCGACATTTTTCGCAAGTGCCGATGCTCTTTGCTGAGGGAGGAGCTTTTCAGCCCGATTGGGCGGTGGTGCAAGTGACCCCTCCCGATGCCGAAGGACGGTATAGCTGTAGCCTCTCCTCGGACTACACTCTGCCAGCAGCTCGATGTGCCAAGCGGGTATTGGCGGTAGTCAATCCCGAGCTACCCTATATTGGTGGCGACAACTTCCTAAAGGCAGAGGAGATAGATATTTTAGTGACCCATGCCTCGCCAGCACATACTCTACCAGCCGCCACGCCAAGCGAGACCGATCTCGAGATCGCACGTTACTGTGCCGAGCTAATCCCCGACCGAGCCACGCTACAGATAGGCATTGGCGCACTACCCGATGCGGTACTAGGGCTATTGAAGGGGCATAAGGATCTAGGCATCCACACCGAGCTACTCACCCCTGGAGTGCTAGAGCTCTACCAAAGTGGTGCCATCACAGGCAGTTACAAGGGGGTTCGCCCCGGGGTAATGACCGCCGCCTTTACGATGGGTGATGAGGCACTTTATCGCTTTTTGGGTGAGCACAAGGTGCTGGAGCAATATCCAGTGGATTGGGTCAATGACCCTTATGTGATTGGGCAGAATGAGCGTATGATCTCCATCAACTCGTGTATTGAGCTCGACCTCTACGGACAAGTGTGTGCCGAGAAGGTGGGTGGACAGATGTTCAGCGGTTCGGGTGGTCAGGTAGATTATGTGCGTGGAGCTCGGCTCTCAAAGGGGGGTAAGAGCATCATCGCCCTTCCCTCTACGGCCAAAAAAGGCACCCTCTCACGCATAGTACCGATGCTGGGAAATGGCAATGTAGTGACTACAGGTCGCAACGATGTGGACTATATCGTAACGGAGTACGGAGTGGCTGCCTTGGCAGGTCGTAGCGAGCTTGAGCGTGCCGAGGCACTGGTTTCAATTGCTCACCCCGACTTTAGAGAGGAACTAGAGCGGAGTGTGTGGGAGCAATTTCCAGCCAAGAGATTTTGGAGTAAGTAATAAACAATCAATCTATAGAGAGTAATGAAGCAGGTAGGTGAAGGATATGCGATCTGTATAGGTCGTTCGTACGGCAGTGGTGGATATCGACTAGCAAAGAGGCTACACGAGCGTTTGGAAGTACCACTTTATGATAAGGAGCTACTCGATAAAGCAGCTGAGGATAGCCATATCCGTAGGGAGCTCTTTGAGCAAGCGGATGAGCAAAATGGATACGAGATGCCACTGGTGCTGAGTGGCACCCTTGGAATGCCCAATGCCTTTTATATGCCAGCTCAGAGCTATCTATCCAATGATCACCTATTCTCTATCCAAGCCGAGACGATCCAAAAGCTAGGCAGCAAGGGTTCGGCTATCTTTGTGGGGCGCTGCGCTGATTATCTTCTGAGGGAACACAAGCAACTACTCACCATATTTGTCACCGATGACCTTGAGAGGCGTGCCGAAGTGGTTCAAAAGCGTCTTAATCTTGATTCGCTAGAGGAGGCAACTCGTGAAGCCGAGCGGGTGGATAAGAGTCGGCGTGACTACTACAATTATTACACCTCCAAGCATTGGGGCAGGGCTGACAATTACGACCTTTGTCTGAAACTTTCGGCCATTGGCATAGATTATGCTGTAGAAATGATAATAGGCATTATACGGGAGAGGGGATTTGTAAAGGATTAAACCTGTGTGCGGGGAGGGAGCCTATTCCTTTTGCCCCACACAGCAAAGGAATAGATATGAAAGAGATGATGTATAGGAAATATAGCCAAGAGCTACTCAATGAGACCGCTACACCCTTTGGCGAAGAGCATGAGGGTGAGGAGGGGCTAGGAGGGCTCTTTGGTAGCCATGCCAAAGGTGAGGCGAGCACATCACGCACGGAGCAACCTACCTCTAGCGGGGGAGGTGGAGATCAGTCAAGTACCCCCACCCTAGATAAGTATGGCACTTGGCTCAATGCTCAGGCAAAGAAGGGGGTACTAGATCCCATCTTGGGGCGTGAGCAGGAGCTACTGAGGGTGGCACAAATACTCGCAAGAAAAAAGAAGAATAATCCAATCCTGATTGGTGAACCAGGGGTGGGAAAAACAGCAATCGTAGAGGCATTGGCTCAGAGAATTGTGAGCAACGAGGTGCCCATCTCACTGCTCAATAAGCGAATCGTATCGGTAGACTTGGCTGGAATGGTAGCTGGCTCTATGTATCGTGGGCAGTTTGAAGAGCGGATGAAGGGAATCATCTCGGAGCTGAAGGGCAACCCTGATATCATTCTTTATATTGATGAGATACACACGCTCGTGGGGAGTGGCAATAGCCAAGGTGGGCTAGATGCCGCTAATATCCTGAAGCCAGCACTCTCTCGTGGAGAGATTAAGGTGATCGGGGCAACTACGCTAGAGGAGTATCGGAAGTCAATTGAGAAGGATGGTGCCTTGGAGCGTCGTTTTCAGAAGGTAATGGTGGAAGCTCCTGATGCCCATGAGACGCTGGATATCCTTAAGAAGCTAAGGCCGAGGTATGAAGCTCATCATCACGTCTCCTACAGCGACGAAGCACTTCTAGAGGCAGTAAGGCTATCGGAGAGGTATGTGACCGATCGCTTTTTCCCTGATAAGGCAATTGATGCGATGGACGAGGCAGGAGCTTATGCATTCATTGCACATCAGAAGCCTTTAGACCTCTCTAGGTACGAAGAGAAGATCGCAGAGGCAGCAAAGCTGAAGCAGAAAGCAGTAGCAGAGAGTGACTACGAGCTGGCGATCAAGTACCGCGACGAGGAGAAAGCAGCCAAGACAGCCCTAGCAGAGTATAAGGGGCAATTGGAGCGAGGGGAGCTACTTTCGGAAAAGGTAGTGGTAGGGATCGCCGAGGTACAGAAGGTGGTCTCTATGGCGAGTGGCGTGCCAGTGGAATCGTTTACGAAAGATGACCTCACTGCTCTCTCTGAGCTGGGTTCGAAACTCAAGGCTCGGGTGAAGGGCCAAGACCATGTGGTGGATGCGGTAGCGAGCGCAATTCAAAGGAATAGAATTGGACTGCGTGACCCCAATAAGCCCATTGGCTCTTTCCTATTCCTTGGTTCTACAGGTGTGGGTAAAACCCTCTTGGCGAAACGGATTGCCTGCGAACTCTTTGGCAGTGAGGAGGCGATGATTCGGGTGGATATGAGTGAGTTTATGGAGCGACACGCAGTATCCAGACTGGTGGGAGCCCCTCCAGGATATGTCGGTTATGACGAAGGGGGTGAGCTCACTACTAAGGTGAAGCGTAGACCCTACAGTGTGATCCTATTTGATGAGATCGAAAAGGCACACCACGACGTCCACAATCTACTCCTTCAGCTTCTTGATGATGGTATTCTGACAGATAGCAATGGAGGCAAGGTGAGCTTTAAGAATACCATTGTGATCATGACCTCTAATGTGGGAACACGGCAGCTGGAGGAGTTTGGCACTGGTATAGGTTATCGTGACGCCTCATCGACCGACTATAGCCAACTCTCCAAAGAGGTGATCGAGAAGATGCTAAAGAAGAGCTTTGCCCCTGAGTTCCTCAATCGTATTGATAAGATTGTCACCTTCAACGCTTTAAGCAAGGAAGTGCTTCGAGATATCGTAGACATCCAGCTCGGAGAGCTCACTGAGCGTCTGCAAGGATTGGAGCTCGAGATCACTTACTCCGACAAGGCAAGAGCCTTCCTTGTAGAGAAGGGATTTGATCCTAAGCTTGGGGCTAGGCCACTCAACCGAGCAATCGCAGAGTATGTAGAGGATATGGTGACGCAAGCAATCATCGATGGCGAAGTGAAGTCACCTGGAGCCTATCTTGTAGATGTAGAGAAAGGCAAGGCGCCTTCAAAACTACAGATAGTTTCCGCTTCATAAATAGCACATATATAAGGAGGGGGGCTCAACCAATTGGTTGAGCCCCCCCTTTGTCTTACTGCATTCTAAAGAATGTTACACGAAGTATCATTCTCTCACGTGAGAGACTTTGCACGAAGGATGAGATGCAAGGCGC